>NZ_JAXIOM010000008.1:0-95612 GCF_049311025.1 Arthrobacter sp. 3Tela_A | reverse complement strand
GGGCAGGGGCAGGGAGTCAGAGGAGCGGGCTTAGGGCCAGCAGGAAGATGCCGCCCAGCAGGGCCGCGGCCGGGGCGGTGACCAGCCAGGTGAAGAGGATCTCGCGCAGCGGAATGAACCGCACGGCAGCGAACCGGCGGTTGGCTCCGGCGCCCACGATCGCACTGGTCATGGTCTGCGTGCTGGAGAGCGGCATATGCAGCCAGAGGCCGCCCAGGAACAGCATGCCGGTAGCCACGGCCTGCGCGCTCATGCCGCGCAGCGGGTCGATGCGCACCAGCCGGTAGCCCAGGGTGTGGGTGATCCGCCAGCCGCCGAAGAGCGCCCCGACAGCCAGGGCCAGGCCGGCAAAGACCTGCACTCCCCAGGGGATTTCCGCGCCGGTGGAGTATCCCGCCGCCACCAGCCCCAGTACCAGCACGGCCATGGTCCGCTGTCCGTCCTGCATGCCGTGGCCGAGTGAAAACGCGGCGGAGAGGACCGACTGGGCAATCCGGTTTCCCGCGTCTCCGCGCCGAAGCGAGCTGTACCGCATGAGCCACATCACCGGGTACACCAGCAGGTAGGCCAGAACGAAGGCGATTACGGGGGAGAGCAGCAGCGGCAGGGCAATCTGGTCCCAGAGGAGCCGGAAGGATTCGGAGATGCTGGGACCACCCACCAGGGTGGAGGCCGCTGAGGAGCCCACAATGCCGCCTACAAGGGCGTGGGTGGAGGAGGAGGGCATACGCCGCCACCAGGTCCACAACCCCCACGCACAGGCCGCTGCAAGGCCGGCAATCAGGATGCCTAACCCGTTGCTGCCCGGCGGCAGCTGCACGAACAGATCCGCGAGCACCAGCGCGAGGGCGGTGCTGATCAGGGCACCAAGCAGGTTAAAGACGCTGGCCAGTACGACGGCGACACCCGGGGTGAGTGCCCGGGTGCGGATGGCAGCTGCCACCGAGTTGGAGACGTCGTGGAAGCCGTTGATGAAGGCGTACGCGCCCGCGAAGGCGAATACGGCCACCAGCAGTACGGTGGTCAACTAGGATTCCCGGACCAGGATGTTGCCCACGTAGGTGCCCAGCCGGCGAAGCTCCTTCGACGCTGCCGCGAGCTGGTCGGCCAGGTCACGGTGGCGGATGTAGGAGAGGGCTTTATGGTCGTGGATCAGCTCAGCGAGCCACATGCGGTGAGTGCGTTCCACCCGCTTGCTCAGCCGCAGCATTTCGATCCAGTAGTCTTCCAGGTCCTCCAGTGAGGCCAGTGTGCGCATGGCGGCCACGGAGAGTTCGGCCTGGCGGCCAAGGACCTCAAGCTGTTCGGCCGCCCGGCGCGAAACATTGGTGAGCTTGTAGAGCGAGACGATCTCCGCTGCGCTGTCCAGGCGCTCCATCAGGCCAAGGAGAATCAGGGAGAGGTCGTACAGGTCTTCGCGCGGGAGCGGATTGATAAAGCTGGTGCGCATCTGGGTCATCAGCGCAAAGTGCAGCTCCGTGGTTTCGGCCTCCAGCGTGTGAAGTTCCTCTGCCAGCCGGGCGAACTCCGACGGATCCGCCCCAAGGGCTTCCGAGAGGGTCGCTGTGCCGCGGACAGCCTGGGCAGCCATTCTGGAAAGAAGGTCCAGACCGGCGTTCTCCTGGGGAAACAGCCTGAGCTTCACCGGACTGCCCTGCTGCTCTGGGGGGTCATCACACCGGTAAGAATATCCGATGTGGAAAGAGTAACGGTGCCGAACCGGGAGCGCCTCTCGGCGGAAGGCCGCTCGAAGCGGCTCTAAGTTGAAGCCCGGGGGTTCCGCGGTCCGACACCACTTTCAGTTTTCTACTCACGGTCCCTGATGTCAACCGGGGTATCCACAGCCCGCGACACGGTCCGGTGAGCTCAGTCCAGCTCTCCCCGCCGCCAGGATTCCGCGGAATGCTCGAGGTCCTCAGCAGTCCGTATCAGCTGGCGTGCGTTGCGGGTCAGCTCCGTTGCACGGGCGCTGCTGGCTGCTTCGGCGGAGTCAGCGTGGTGGGTTTCGCCCAGGGCTACCACCCGGCAGAAGGCAGCGAAGCGCTCCAGCGCGACGTCGAAATCTCCCTCGAAGGCTCCGGAGAGAATGGTGTCCGCCATGGCGCGCACCTCGTCCGCGCCCAGCGGCTCGGCCACGCCGGAGACAACCCTGGACACCTGGGCGGCTTCCTTGCCGGCTGCGTAGAAGGCTGCAACTTTTTCCGGGTTCTGCTGCACCGCAGCCCGCAGCGCGTAGAGACGCCAGAGGGCACCGGGCAGGGAGCGGGCCGGACTGGTGGCCCAGATTTCCGCGACTGCTTCGAGGCCCTGCTGGTCGGCCAGTTCAACCAGCCGGCGGGTGACCTCAGGGTCGTCGCTCTCCCTGCCGTGGTGCACCAGGGCCTGCGCCGCCAGATGGGCGGCCTCCGAGACCCGGGCCGGATCAGCGCCGCCCGGGTGGTTGGCGAAGTCCATGGGCGCATACAGCTTGGGTTTGTGGTGACGGGGAACCGATGCATTCGACTCAGTCATGTCTTGAGAATACTCCCGCCGGTGGAGGGAATCGAAGCCGCTTTCGGCAGATGGAAACCAGCTGCCGAAAGGCTGTGGATTCTGGGCCCGCGCAGGGGTTTCCACGATTCCCGGGGCGTGCGATAAAGTGGAAAAGTCGACGTGGTGGCACTATTGCTGCCGTGCCGATGGGGGGCCTTTAGCTCAGTTGGTAGAGCATCGGACTTTTAATCCGTGGGTCGTGGGTTCGAGCCCCACAGGGCCCACCCGCCGCTTAATGCAAGAACACCCCGGTTCCGAACGGAACCGGGGTGTTCTGCTGTCCGGGACTGTTCCGGCTGGGCGCGGGCCGGAAGGGTCAGTTTTCGCTTGCCCGGCGGAGCAGCTTGTGGGTGCCGTCGCACCAGGGTTTGATCCGGGAGCCGGCGCACCGGCAGAGGGCAACGGTTTCCCGGTTCTTCGCCACCTCGTTGCCGTCGCTGTCCTGGATTTCAAAG
Organism: Arthrobacter sp. 3Tela_A; assembly: GCF_049311025.1. Lineage (NCBI taxonomy): Bacteria > Bacillati > Actinomycetota > Actinomycetes > Micrococcales > Micrococcaceae > Arthrobacter > Arthrobacter sp. 3Tela_A. The sequence continues at coordinate 92,625 of NZ_JAXIOM010000008.1, read as the reverse complement.
TCGCCCCGCACCAGCAGCGGACCTCCCGGGCATTCTGTTACCGCAAACGGTTCTCCGTCCCGGTTACCGGCCGGCGGAACAACGGTGACCTTGGAGCCGGGAACGGAAACTGCATCCGATCCGGGCCGGGAACTCATGCCGGCACCCCCGCGGCCGCAGCTGCCGCATCCAGTGCCTGGGTTCCGAAGCGGGAGGAGGACGTCTCCCGCAGGGCCGAGCGCCCCTCTTTCCAGGCAGCCAGCTGTTCCCCGCCCTGCAGGGCGTCCAGGGTCAGGACGGTCGCGGCGCCGAACAGAATGTCTTCAAGCAGTTCCGGCTCGGCTTCGGCCAGTCCTCCGGCGAGGTCACGGGCGGCAATTTGTTCGTGCACGGCGTCGGCCTCAACGTGCTCATCGAAGTAGAACGTGACCTCCGGTCCGTAGCCGGCGCGCTTGAACCCCCGGGCGTAGAACGAGTTCGGAATGGAAGATGTCATCTCAAAGGCGGCCAGATGACCCGCGATGCAGCCGCGGAGCCGGCGGTTCAGGCCAAAGAGCGACATCGCGTTGGATGAGGCAAGGACAAGCGCCGGAATGCGGTCCAGGTAGCAGCCGTACTCAGTGTCCAGGCCGAGCCCCGCCATGGTGCGGGCGAAGAGCGCGGAGTGCATCCGCTCGGGCCGCCCGCCGCCGTACTCGTCGGCCTGGATTTCCACCAGGGCTGCCTTCGCCCGTCCCACTGCCAGGCGGGGGATGGCCCAGCTGTGCGGATCAGCCTCACGGAGCTGGTACACGGACCGGAGGATCAGGAACTCCCGCAGCTGTTCCTCGGTGGCGTGCCGTGCGATGAAGCGGGACACGCTGGGGCCGTCGTCGTCGTCGGCCAGTTTGAACAGGGTCTCGGCAACCTGCTCCGCAACCGGTGCTGGAGCAGCGGGTACCGGAACAGCCTGGCGCAGGGCCGCTTCAAAAGCGGCCTCCAGCCTTCTGCGCACCCGGATCAGTTCGGGCTGCCACTCCAGGTCAGGGTCGATGCCGTTCAGCCCGCTGTAATGGAGTTCATAGAGCAGGAAGAGGGCAAGCTGCAGGTCATCATTACGCAGGACGTCCGTACTGCCTGCCAGGGTGAGGGAAGCGGCGTCGTCCAGCTTCCCGTACTGTTCCGCGGTCGCCTGTGGGCCGGCATGCAGCGCGTTCAGGAGCGCGTAGGTGAGTTCTCCGCGCGGGGCAGGTACCAACATGTCATTCCTTAGCTGTGAGGCGTCATGCAATGCTTGAGTCTTCCGAGTACCTCGGTGGAAAACTCTGTTTATCAGCATACTTGGTAAATATGAGTCAGCTTGATGCCGACCGGCACGGGGGCCGCGCGGAGAGGGGAGCAGCATGGATTCAGGCTTTCTGGCAGCTCTGCCTGCCCTGCTGCTGGCCGCTGCCGCCGTCGGGCTCACGGCTCCGGCACTCGACTCGGCCCTCCGCCGGGAGGACGGGGAGCGGCTCTTCTGGGTAGGGCTCACCGGCGGGCTGGCTGTTGTCGCCGCCATCGCCTGGGCGGGGCTGACGGCTCCCGGGGCCGCAGCGGTGGTTGGTCTCCTGGCGCTGGGCGGTTCCGCGGGCGCCTGGTACTGGCTGAGCCGCAGGCACCGGGCAAGGAAGCGGGCGCGGCTGCAAAAACTTCGCCGCCGCAGAATCCAGGCGCTCGCCCGAAGACGCGAAGCAGTCCTGCTGGAGTGGGGATCCTATGAACTCGACCCCTGGAAGGGTGTGGAATTTCCGGGGCTGACGGATGTTCGTGAGAGGGAAACCGGCCTGCTGGCGCGCGCGGCTCGTGAAGCCCTCTCAGCGCATGAGGCTGCCCAGTCGGCGGCGGAAGGCGACGAGGGTGATGAGGCAGTGGAGCGCTATGGCAGTGCCGTAGGTGAACTTGAAGCGGCGTGGGAGCGTGCCCGCACCGCTGCGCGGAAGCGCGCCGGCTAGGTCCGGAAAAGCCGGGTTAATTGGAGCTGGCTTCCTCCTCTGCATATGGGGGGAACGCAGAGGAGGAAGCCAGTGCTAGAAGTATACTGATCCAGACGCATGGAATCCAATCAAGCAGCACGGGGGGTCGGATGGGGGTCTCCGCTAAGGCCTTCCAGAGTTGGCGGACCCTGGTTGCACCTGACGAATCTACGGCTGATCTGTGCCGCAGAACGGGGATTAAACGTTCCACCCTGGCCCAGCAGCTGGTGCGGGGAAACGTCGCTGTTTCCACCGTTGTCCGGTCTGCCCGGGCGTACGGTCAGGATCCGGTGGTTGCGCTGTCCGGTTTTGACGGATACCACGGGCTGGCCGAAGGGAGGCGGGAACCCACGCCGGCCGAGCTCATCAGCCAGATCCCGTACCAGTGCATCCTGAAGTACCTGCTGGCCCGCGGCGAGGCGGACGAAGGGCATCCCGCCGTTCCCCAGGTGGCCAGCTATGCCGATTCAATCGCGGTTCGGCCATGGTTCGAGGCCGTGGATCCCGGAGACCTGCGGCATCAGCTCTCCGCAGCCACCGGGATTGCCCCACAGAACATCTCCGCCCAGCTGACCGCCGGGCGGCTGTCCACCCGGCTTGCAGTCGAGGCAGCGCGCCAGGCGGGCGTATCGCTGACCAGCGGGCTGGTTGTCACAGGTGTGCTGCATCCTGATGAGGGCGGGTGGCCGCCGCAGGGGAGGGAAGAAGCCCTGGCCGCGCTCTCCGACGCAGAACTGGTCACGCTCGCCCGGGACAGGCTCGATGCGCTGGCGAAGGTGCTGCGCAAACGTGAACAAGATGAGAAATACCACCACGCACTTTTGGAGAATTTGGGATGACCGCAGGTTTCGCCATACAGGTGTCGGCGTTCGCGCTGAGTTCCCTCTTTGCGCTTTTCCGCCTCCCCGACGCCGTTCGCGGACGCAACCGGAGCATCTTTTTCTGCCTGGTCCTCATGGCCGTGTCAACCGGCCTGAGCCTGTCGGTGATCTACGAGTTCATTGACCCCCTCATGGGCGGCATGAACCTGGCGAACCTCCTGCTCCGCTATGCGCTGTACGGGGTCTTCGTGATCCTGGGCGTGCGTGGTGCTGCTGCGTTCGGCGCTGAGTGGGCACGCCGATGGATCACCGGTCCCATCGGGCTGGCGGTTCTGGGCGTCATTGCGGTGCTGACGGCGGGATTCTTTGCAGCCAGTGACATTCCAGCCACGTCGACCGGACTGCTCGACTACAGCGACCAGGTAACCGTTGAGGTGTACGGGATGCTTGGCCGCTTGTACCCGGCCTATGTGGCGGCCGTGATCTGCGCGCCGGCACTCGCCGCTTCCCGCAATGCGAGTTACCGCATGCCTCATCGCCTGGGTTCCGGACTCTTCGGCGCGGGATTGGCGCTGGTGGTCCTCTTCACCGTGCTGACGATGGTGGCGGATATTGGTGCCTTTATGGTCATCATGCCGTTTTCGGCCGTCATCCTAGTGGTCTCCGGCCTGGTCATCATGTGGATCTCGCACCGGCTCCGACTGAAACGCCCGCAGCGGAGTGCGCTAACAGAACGTTACGAAAACGTGAAATGAAAATCACAGCATGCGTTCACAAATTCATGCCTCTGTGCCAGAATAATGAATGTGTAACGTCCGCTGCCTGTGGGGGGTCAGCGTGAAGTTGCTGTCGAAGCCAGCGGCCTGAGGCCGCCGGCTTCGCTCCTTTAAGCAGCTTGCGGCGAGTGCTAGGTGGCGTCGAGGTCCGTTTCGAGGACCTTTACCAGGGCATCAAGTGCGGCATCAGCGCCTTCACCCTCTGCCCGCAGAACCACCACGTCTCCGTGGGAGGCGCCCAGGCTCATCAGGGAGAGCATGCTGGAGGCGTCCATCGCCTCCTCCGCCGGTTCGCCCTGCATCGCGATGGTGACTTCCACGGGCTGGGCTGCCGCCGCTTCGGCGAAGAGGGAAGCCGGGCGGGCATGGAGCCCTACCCTGCTGGCTATGGTGGCTTCGCGTTCTGGCATCGGGTTTTCCTTCCGGTTGGTTGCTGCTCGTTTGCGGCCGGTACTAGAGGCCAAGCTGTTCGAGGATGGGAAGCCGGCTGCGAACCTGGGTCCGTGCTTCGGCCGCCGTCCTGGCAATCAGCGCGATACCCGCGAGTTCCTGGGCCTCGGCCAGAGTCACTGAGGCCAGCACGGCACCCACCGTAGACAATGCCCGCGGGGTCATGGACAGGGTGTTGACGCCAATCCCGGTCAGGACGACGGCGAGGGCAGGGTCAGCTGCCGCCTCGCCGCACACGCCCACGTTGCGCGGCACGCTGTCGGCTGCGCCCGCCAGGGCCGCGCCCTGGACGGTCATCGCGATCAGCTGCAGTACGGCAGGCTGCCATGGGTCGTTCAGGGACGCGAGTGTGCCCAGCTGCCGGTCGGCCGCCATGGTGTACTGCGTGAGGTCATTGGTGCCCAGTGACGCGAACTTCACCTTGGAAAGCACGGCCTCGGACTTGATGGCTGCTGCGGGCACCTCGATCATTACTCCGGGGGTCGCCAAGCCGGCGGCAGCGCACATCACGGCAAAGTCGGAGGCCTCATCGGCGGTGGCCACCATGGGAGCCATGACCCAGACATCGCAGTCATGCGAACCAGCCGCGTCAGCGATCGCTTCCAGCTGGCGGGTCAGGACTCCGGGGGCGGACCTGTCAGTCCGGAACCCGCGCACCCCCAGCGCCGGATTCGGCTCGGTGGCGTCCGTGAGGAACGGCAGCGGCTTGTCCGCGCCTGCGTCGAGGGTCCGCACCACCACCTTGCGGCCTGGGAAAGCATCAAGAACCGCACCGTAGGCCGCCACCTGTTCCTGCAGGCTCGGCTCGGAGTCCCTGCCCAGGAAGCAGAACTCAGTGCGCAGCAGACCCACGCCCTCCGCTCCGGCTGCCGCGGCTGCCTCGGCATCCTTGCCGGAGCCGACATTGGCCAGCAGCGGCACCCGGTGGCCGTCGGATGTGCTGCCGACGCCGTTGAAGGCCGGGAGCGAGGATCTGGAGGCATACTTCTGGGCGGCTTCGCGCTCCGCGACGCCGGGGTTCACCACCACGGTTCCGGTGCCGCCGTCGAGGTAGATCTCCGTGCCGTCGAGAATCGAGTCCGCGCTCGCGGCACCCACTACTGCCGGCAGCCCCAGCGAGCGGGCGAGGATGGCGGTGTGGGACTGGGGTCCGCCGCCGCTGGTGACAAGCCCGATGACCAGCGCCGGGTCCAGCGTGGCTGTGTCGGCCGGAGCGAGTTCCTCGGCGGTGAGGATGAACGGGACGTCCGACGCCGGTATGCCGGGCGCCGGAAGGCCGTCAAGCTGTGCCACGATCCGGGAACGGACGTCCAGGACGTCCTGTGTGCGCTCTGCCATGTATCCGCCGAGGCCCTGCAGCATTGCCGCGACTTCTAGGCCGGCTTCCCAGACGGCGCGGTCTGCGGCCATACCCTGGTTGATGTGCTTGCCGGCAGCTTTGAGCAGCATGGGGTCGGTGGCCATCATGGCGGTGGCATCCAGGACGGCCTTGGCGTCCCCAGAGGCGACGGAGGAGCGGTGCTTGAGGTCCTCCCGAACCGCTTCGGCGGCGTCCTTCAGCCGTGCTTTCTCCTGGTCAACTGAACTGTCCGGCGCGTACTTTGCGTCGGCGTCGGGCTCCGGCACCGGCGGCGGCATCCGCAGTGAAGGCCCCAGGACCCGGCCGGGACTGACTCCGATTCCCTTGATGGTGCGCATCACTGAACCTCTCTGTGGATCAAAACTGAGTTCCTAGGCAACGACGGGTTCCTCTGCCTTCTTCGATCCGGTCAGGCGTTTGAGCCCCACGAGGACCAGCGCGCTGACGACCATGCCGGCCAGGATGGCCACGATGAACATAAAAATGTTTCCGATGGCGAAGAAGACAAAGATTCCGCCGTGCGGTGCCTGCGACGTTACCCCGGCGGCCATGCAGATGGCACCGGCCACTGCACCGCCGAGCATGGTGGACGGGATGACACGCAGCGGATCCGCTGCGGCGAATGGGATGGCGCCCTCTGATATGAACGCGGCACCGAGCAGCCAGGCTGCCTTGCCGTTCTCCCGCAGGGCCATGCTGAACTGGCTCTTGTCGAGGACCGTTGCCAGGGCCATGCCCAGCGGCGGGACCATGCCGGCTGCCATAACGGCGGCCATGATCTGCCAGGGAGCCTGGTTGTCGAATGCTCCTTCACCGAGGCCGGCGACGGCAAAGGCGTAGGCAACCTTGTTGATCGGCCCGCCGAGGTCCGCGCCCATCATCAGGCCCAGGATTATGCCCAGTCCAATGGCTGCGACGCCGGTGAGCCCGGAGAGCCAGTCGTTCAGCGCCAGGGTCAGTGCAGCGATTGGCCCGCCAAGCACCAGCAGCAGCAGGCCGGAGGCTATGAGTGAGGCTATGAGTGGAATGATCACCACGGGCATCAGTCCGCGCAGCCAGCTTGGCACCTTCCAGCCGCCCACCCACATGGCAACGTACCCGGCCAGGAGGCCGCCGGCGATTCCGCCGAGGAACCCGGCGTCCATGTACAGGGCGACGGCACCGGCGGTAAATCCGGGGGCGATGCCCGGCCGGTCAGCCAGCGCGTAGGCGATGTAACCGGCTAGGGCCGGGACCAGGAACCCGAGGGAGATGTTGCCGATCTTCCAGAAGACGGCACCCAGATATGCCAGCAGTCCGTCCGGGGGCAGTGAGAAAATGCTGGTCCCGTCCAGGAGGATGTCGCCGTTGGCGACGCCTTCGTCATTCGAGAGCGAAAGTTCATACCCGCCCAGCAGGAAGCCCAGGGCAATCAAGAGGCCGCCGCCGGCCACGAACGGAATCATGTAGCTGACGCCGGTGAGCAGTGCCCGCTTCAGCTGTCCGCCGAAGTTCTCCCCGCCGGCGGAGGCACGCTCCTCTCCACCGCCGCCTCCTCCGGAAACTGTGCGTGCGTTTGGGTCCTTGGCTGCCGCCAGGGCCTCGTCGATCATGACTCCGGGTTCGTCGATGCCGCGCTTGACCGGTCCGCTGATCACCGGCTTGCCGGCGAACCGGCCCTTGTCCCGTACATCGACGTCGACGGCGAAGATCACGGCATCGGCATTCCGGATTACCTCGGGATCCAGCGGGGTGGAGCCCGCTGAACCCTGTGTCTCAACCTGCAGGTCTATGCCGCGCTCAGCGGCGGCCGCTGCGAGTGAATCCGCGGCCATGTAGGTGTGGGCGATTCCGGTGGGGCAGGCGGTCACTGCGACCAGACGCTCCGGCCGGGAGCCCGACGCCGATGCAGGGGCGTCGCCCGACGTGGCCGTCCCGCCTCCGCCGTGAACCTCACCGGTGCCGGAGGTGCTTTCGGCATGCGCCCCTGTTGACCCCCCTGCGGCTGCTGCACCGGCAGCAGCACCTGCTGCTGCGCCGCCGGCGCCGGAACCTGGGGTGCCCGCAGAAGCCTGTCCGCCGTCCGCGGCCGAGGCCCCGGTGGCGGGAGCCTGGGGCGCTTCCTGTGCGGGCCCCAGGCCCAGTGCGCCGTCCACCAGCTCCACGACGGCCTGCGGTGTGGGTGCGCTGCGCAGCGCGCCGGTGAAGTCCTTTTTGATCAGGGACCGCGCCAGCTTGGCCAGCAGCTGCAGGTGCTCCTGGTCCGCGCCTTCCGGTGCGGCAATAAAGAAGACAATGTCCGCCGGGCCGTCCTTGGCGCCCCAGTCCACCGGGGGCGTCAGCCGTGCCATCGCCAGGCTTGCCTGGGTGACTGCGGCGGAGCGGCAGTGCGGAATGGCGATTCCGCCCGGTACGCCGGTGGCCGTCTTCTGTTCCCTCGCTATTGCATCGGCAAACAGTTCTTCCAGGCTCGATGCGCGGCCGGCGGCGACCACTTGCTCGGCCAAATGCCGGATGACCGATTCCCGCGTGCCGCCAAGATCCTGGTCCAGGGTGACCAGTTCCGGGGTAATTAGCTCTGACATCAGTCCTGCTCCTTCGGCGTTGCTGTAGCCGGGCCGCGCCTGGTGGCGGAGGCGGGCACTGGGTGGAGTTCAAGCGTGGTCACGGTTACGGCCCCGGGATCCGTCTGCGAGAGGGCGGGCACGGTCGTTCCCGGCAGCGAAGCGGCGGCGGCGCCGTGCGCCACTGCCTGGCGCAGGCATTCGGGCGGTGTCCGTCCCTCGGTCTGTGCCAGCAGGTAGCCGGCCAGCGAGGAGTCCCCGGCGCCGACCGTGGATTTTGGGGTAACCGGCGGTCGGGTTGCCAGCCATGCGCCGTCGGCCGTCACCAGGAGCGCGCCGCGGGCACCCAGAGTGGCCAGTACCGCGCCGACGCCCCGTTCAACCAGCGTCATGGCTGCACCGGCGGCCAGTGCGGGGTCGGCTTCCAAGGCATCTCCGGTGGCAACGCCGGTCACTTCGGCGAGTTCTTCCCCGTTGGGTTTGAGCAGGTCCGGCATGGCGTCGTGCAGGAGGGCGCCAAGCAGCGGCGGACCGGAGGAATCAATGGCCAGCAGGGGAGCGGCCGCGGCGTAGCGCGCGCGGAGGGCATGGGCGACGACGGCGTAGTAGTCCGCGGGAACTCCGGGGGGAAGCGACCCGGCCAGGACCAGCCAGCTTGCCGGATCGGCTCCTTCCGGCCCGCCGCACGTGTCCACGGTCAGGGCCAGCAGGCTCTCCTGCACGGCGGCGCTGAGCTCAGGCCCGGGAAGGTTGACCTTGGTGGTGGTGCCGTCCGGCTCAGTCAGCGTGAGGTTGGCCCGCAGCGGGGCGCCGATGGGCAGGTTGCTGTGTGGAATTCCCGTGGTCCGCAGCGCCTGCATAACCGGATCGGCGTTGTCTCCCGGCAGTACTGCCACGCTGGGCACTGAGGAGGCGGCCAGCGCCCGGCAGACATTCACGCCCTTGCCTCCGGGTTCTTCGTGGACTCCGGCGGCCCGCTGCACGGCGCCGCGCACCAGAACCCCTGACAGCTCGACTGTCCGGTCAAGGCTTGGATTGGCGGTGAGCGTCACGATGGCGCCCCGGTTCTTTCCTGCGTACATGTGCCCCCGCATTCAGTGGCCGCGACGCATGACTATGCGCTGTCTGCAACGGTAGGTTCCCCGTCTGGCCAAATGCAATGGGGCAGCGGTTGCCCGGCGGGTGCGCCGGCACAAACGCCCGGCGTGCTCGTCGGCGCCTAGGCTGGGGGGCATGCATTCGGTCACCTGGTCCGCCCCGGAAGAAGCGCGCGGGGGAACGCACCTGCTCGTTATGCTGCACGGTTATGGATCGGATGAGTCCGCGCTGACGCCGCTGTTCCGGCGCCTACCGCCCGGTATTACGGGCGCTGCCCTGCGAGGCCCGTTCGACGTCGGCGGGCGCAGCGGCTGGTTCCTGCTGGACCCGATGCTGGAGTCGGACGAAGCCGACGTCCTGGCGGCGGGAAGCGGCCTCCTGAACACGATCTCGGAGCTAAAGCGGCAGGGAGACTTCACCGGAGTATCCCTGCTGGGCTTCTCCCAGGGAATGGCCATGGCGGTGACCGCCCTCCGGCTCCGCCCGGATGATTTCACCTGTGTAATCGGGCTCTCCGGGTTCATCGTGCAAAGCGAACTGCTGGCGATGGCCGAACCACTGGCCCGGCCCGTGCCGTTTTTCTGGGGGCGGGACCGCGCGGACTGGGTGATCCATTCCGACGCCGTCGCGGCGGCAGCTCACTGGCTGGACGAGAACACCGCTCTAACGGCACGTACCTACCCCGGCATGGGGCACCGGATCGGGGACGATGAGATGCGTGATGTGGGCATTTTCCTGCGCACCTTCGCCCTGCCGCAGGAAAAAAATAAGGTACCTTATTAGCGCTCTGACTAGGCATTATGTTTTCGAGGTGCCTGAATTTGGGCGGGAACGGCTTCGCATAAGCATGCTTATGAAGTAGGCTGATGGAAAGCGCGGCCCACAGGTCACGCAGACTTTCACCAGTCACTCACACACAGCAAGGAGTATTCACATGGGTATCATTGCTTTCCTTATTCTGGGACTTATTGCAGGCGCCATTGCGAAGGCCCTGCTTCCGGGACGCCAGGGCGGCGGATGGATCATCACCATGGTCCTCGGCGTCGTTGGCGCCCTGCTGGGCGGCTTCATCGGCAATGCGATCTTCGGTATTGGCCTCGAAGAATTCTTCTCGATCCAGACCTGGCTCGTAGCCATCGTCGGCTCGATCATCGTGCTGCTGGTTTACGGCATGATCACCAAGCGCGGCGCCCGCGCCTAGTAAGTGAGCACGCGGGCAGTGCCCGCAGCCACGAACGGGCCCACGGAAGCTATTCCGTGGGTCCGTTCCGGTTAAGCCCAGTCACGTAGGCTGGACGAGCGGCCGCCCGGACCCTGTGTCCGGCACTACCTAAGGAGCATCCATGGGCTTCAAGACCAACAGCGCACTCCGGCTTGCCGGCGGTGCCGTCTTTGACCGTGACGGGCGCCCCAAGACCCACGTCGCCCGGGGTATTGAGCGGGCCGTGGAAGTCCAGCGTCCCCTGGTCCTGGCCAACATTCGGCGGCTGCAGCGCAGGCACCCGGAGGCCTCCGCCGCCGAACTGGTAAAGATGCTTGAACACCATTATCTGGCCGCAGTTGCAGGCGGCGGCGCCGCAGTCGGCGCCACCGCCATAGTCCCTGCGGTTGGCACCGCAGCGGCCCTGGGGCTTTCGGTGGCAGCCACGGTGGGCTTCCTGGAAGCGACGGCTCTCTACGCGCAGTCCGTCGCCGAGCTGCACGGCGTTCGCCTGCAGGACCCGGACCGTTCCCGCACGGTAGTAATGGCGATCATGCTGGGCGAAGAGGGCACGGCCATGATGCAGCAGCTGAGCAAGGGCCAGCCCTGGGGCAGCGCGCTGGGCGGGGCCTCGTCAGGCATGCTGGGCAGCATCGGCGGGAGCATCCGCAAACAGTTCATGAGGAAGATGCTGGCCCGGCAGGGATCGGTAATTATTGGCCGTGCGCTTCCCATGGGGGTCGGCGCGGTGATTGGCGGTGCCGGCAATTACACCATGGGCCGGTCCGTGATCAAGGCTGCACACCGGGCATTCGGCGAAGCACCGGATACCATCCCGGGCGAGCTTGCCGCCGAGATCAGGGATCTCCCCGAGGGCCGCGGCGCCTGAGCGCGGACTAGCCGAAAATGGCGTGGGCCACCGAGAAGATGGCCAGGCCGGCCAGCGAACCCACCACGGTGCCGTTGATGCGGATGAACTGCAGGTCCTTGCCGACCTGCAGTTCAATCTTTTCCGAGGTCTCCTCCGCGTCCCAGCGCTCCACCGTTTCCGTGATGACGCCGGCAATGTCCTTGCGGTAGGTACGCACCAGGTAGCCGGCGGCGTCGCCCACGTAGGCATTGACCTTCGCGGCCAGCTCCGGCTCGCTGACCAGCCGGGTGCCGAAGTCCTGCACTGCGGACTTGAAGTTCGAGGTGAGCTCGCTGTCCGGGTCGTCCACGGCGTTGGCCAGCGCGCCCTTGATGGTCGCCCACGTCTGCGCCATGAGTTCCTTCACGCGCGGATCGTCGAGCACCTGTTCCTTGATCCGTTCTGCCTTGGCCATGGCTCCGGGGTCATGCTGCAGGTCCGAGGCCAGGCCGCGGAGGTATTCATCCAGTGAGCGGCGAACCTGGTGGTTGGGGTCGTCCTGCACGGCATCCAGGAAGCGTCCCAGCTCCACCTGCACCCGGTCTCCCACCAGGTCATCGAGGAAACTCGGAACCCACGACGGCGACCGCTCGGCTACCAGCCGGGCCACCACGTCCGGATTCTGGTGCACCCAGTCGTTCAGGCTGTCCACCAGCAGGTCTACCAGCTGGTGGTGATGGCCCTCTTCGAATACACGCTCGGCCATCCGGCCCACCGGAGGACCCCAGGGAACATCCACCACATGCCTGCGGAACATTGACTCCAGGACGTCGCGCACGGCTTCGTCATCGAGGACCCGGAGGATTCCGCGGATCGCGGCAGCTCCTTCGGTGGCCACCCGCTCGGCGCCCTCGGGCCGGGACAGCCAGGCACCGGCGCGCTGCGCAATCCCGATCGAGTCGAGTTTGGTCTTGACCACCTCGTCGGAAAGGAAGTTGTCCTCCACAAAATCGCCCAGGGTGGCGCCGATCTGGTCCTTGTTCCGGGGAATGATCGCAGTGTGCGGGATCTTCAGGCCCAGCGGATGCTTGAACAGTGCGGTGACCGCGAACCAGTCTGCCAGTGCACCGACCATTCCGCCCTCGGCGGCGGCCCGGACATACTGCAGCCACGGATACCGGTCCTGCAGCGCGAATGCGATGACGAAGATGATGCCCAGAATTACCAGCAGCCCGGTGGCCACCAGTTTCATCCGGCGCAGTGCCGCGGCCTTGACGGCGTCTTTCTCCAGCAGCGGTGTGCTCACCGGCGCTCCTCCAGTCCCAGCTCGGTTGCGGTACCGGTCTGTCCGGCGCGCGGCAATCCCGCGTCTGCACCGCACTGCCATCTAATCAGCAGCACGGCTCCGGCGCCACGCTGCCCGGAAGCCATGCCCGCCGCGGGGCGCACGCCTGCTCACGTACCGTGGAAGTCCATACCTGAGCGAAAGGTCTTACGTGCAGACCCAGATCTATGCCCACCGCGGAGCCAGCGGCCAGTATGCGGAGCACACGCGGGCTGCGTACCTGCAGGCCCTGGCCGAAGGAGCCGACGGCGTTGAGTGCGACGTCCACCTCAGCGCCGACCTGCAGCCCGTGCTGCTGCATGACCCGGTAGTGGACCGCACGTCCAACGGCTCCGGCCCGGTGTCCGGCTACACCCTGGCGCGGCTGCGGGAACTGGATTTCAGCAGCTGGAAGGGAGCGCAGATCCCGGCGGACCGCGGTAGCGCCGCAGAGCAGTTCCTCACGCTCGCCGAACTGCTGGATCTGCTCTGCGCCGCCGGACGCGGCGTGGGCCTGGCCGTGGAGTTCAAGCAGCCCGGTCCCTTTGGGCTGAAACTCGAAGACACCGTCCTGCAGCTGCTGGCGTCACGGGGCTGGGACGCCGGCACATCGCGCCTGGCCAACATCCAGGTCAGCTTTATGAGCTTCAGCCCTGAGTCGGTCGCCCACCTGCGCCGCACCGTTGACGCGCGTTTCGTGTGCCAGCTGGTGTCCGACGTCGATGCCGCAGCAATTGCCGAAGCGGAAGCAGCGCTGCCCCCGGGAACGGACGCCAGGACGGTGCTGGAGACAGGGCTGGCTGAGGCTGAAGGGCTGCTCGCAGCAGGAACTGCCGGCATTGCGGGCCCGGGAGTCGAATTCCTCTACGCGCACCCGGAACTGGTCTCGGACTGGGTGCAGGCCGGCCGGACGGTGCGGGCGTGGACGGTGGATGAGCCCCGGGACGCAGTGTATGCGTACGGGCTCGGTGTCCGGGAATTTACCACCAACTATCCGGGCCGGATGCGCGGCATCCTTGACGCGCTCACCGAACCCGGAACAACCGCAGCGCCGCAGCCGTAGGCTCCGGGCAGGGCCTGTGGTTGAGTGGTGCAATGGCCACTCCAATCGAGGACTATGCCCTGATTTCCGACCTTCACACCGGGGCCCTGGTGTCCCGGGCCGGGAGCATCGACTGGCTCTGCCTTCCGCGGTTTGACTCGCCGTCGGTCTTCGGTTCGCTGCTGGGGACCGAAGAGCATGGCCGTTGGCTGCTGGCCCCGGACCAGCCCGGAGCCAGGGTGCTGAGGCGGGACTACCTGGAGTCAGCCTTCATCCTGCAGACCCTTTGGCGCACCGGCAGCGGGGACGTGCTGGTAACGGACTTCATGCCGGTCAAGGACCGGCGGGCGTCGGTTGTGCGGCGGATCGAGGGTCTGACCGGCACCGTGCTGATGCGCCAGGAGCTGGAGGTCCGGTTCAACTACGGGAGCACGGTGCCCTGGATGCGCCGGGAAACCCGCGGAGGAACTGAACGGCTGCTCTGCATCGCCGGGCCCAGCGCCATGGTGCTGAACGGCGGAAACATCCCGCACGGCAGCGACCACCGGCACACCGGGGAATTCCTGGTCCGGGCGGGGGAAACCGTGGACCTGGAGCTGGTCTGGTATCCCTCGCACCGAGAGACACCCGGGGAAGTGGACCTTGATGCTGCACTGGACCGCACCACCAGGTACTGGCAGGACTGGGCCGGGCTCTGCGTAGACCGGGAACGCTACCGGATGCCGGTCCGGCGCTCGCTGCTGGTCCTGCGGGCGCTGACACATGAGGACACGGGCGGGATCGTCGCGGCGCCCACCATGTCCCTGCCGGAGGAATTCGGCGGCTCCCGGAACTGGGACTACCGGTACTGCTGGCTGCGGGATGCTGCACTGACGCTCGAAGCGATGATGACCCACGGGTATGACGACGAAGCCGAGCACTGGCGGAACTGGCTCCTGCGGGCGGTGGCCGGGGACCCGGATGATCTGCAGATCATGTACGCCGTGGACGGAGGGCGCGAAATACCCGAACGCATTCTGCGCCAGTTCCCCGGATACGCGGGTTCACTCCCGGTCCGGCTGGGCAACGCTGCGGTTGAGCAGTACCAGGCAGACGTAGTTGGCACGGTGATGGTGGCGCTGGCCCGGATGCGGGACCGGGGAGTGGCCGAGGACGACTTCTCCTGGCCGCTGCAGCGGGCCCTGCTGGGTTTCCTGGAGCGCCACATGGAAGAACCGGACCATGGAATCTGGGAGGTGCGGGGCGAGCCCAGGTTCTTTACCTATTCCAGGGTCATGATGTGGGCGGCGTTCGACCGCGCGGCCCGGGCTGCACGGGCAGGCGGCATGGAAGGGCCGGTGGAGCTGTGGGAAGCCCTACGGGACGGACTGCGCACCGAGATCATGGACCGCGGCTTTGATGCCGGCCGGAATGCCTTTGTCCAGAGCTACGGGTCTTCGGAGGCAGATGCCTCCCTGCTCCAGCTGACCCACGTCGGTTTCCTGGACTATGACGATCCGCGGATGCTCGGGACAGTGGCATTCCTGGAGCGCGAGCTGCTCAATGGCGAGGGGCTGCTGCTCCGCTACCGCACCGGGGCCGGCGTTGACGGGCTGGAGCCGGGGGAGAACCCCTTCCTGGCCTGCAGTTTCTGGTTAGTGGAGCAATACGCCCATACCGGGCGGCTACCGGAGGCGATCCGGCTCATGGACCAGCTGGTGGGCTACGCCAACGAGGTTGGGCTGCTCAGTGAGGAATATGACACAGTGAACGGGCGCATGGCCGGCAACTACCCGCAGGCCTTCTCCCACCTGGCGCTGGTCCGCGCGGCAGATGCCATCCACGCGGCGGAAGCCGAACAGCAGCTCCGCAGCACCCAGCCTGCCGAACCAATGGAAAGCAGCCCATGAACAAACAGAACCTCTCGGCGGCCGCCATGGCGGCCCTGCTCAGCGCCAGCGCCGTGAACCATTTCCGCAACCCCGGCTTCTATGCAGGCGTGGTTCCCCGCAGCCTCTGCCGGGACAAGGGCGGCCGCTTCGGAGTGCTGACCCGCAGCCAGTGGATCAGTGCAAGCGGCGTCATTGAAGCCGCCGCCGCGGGAGCACTGCTGGTTCCGGCCACCCGGCGTGCAGCGGCGACCGGAACCACGCTGATGTATGCAGCCTTCATCGCCGGACACCTCAGCGCACTGGAACGTGCCTTCGGGGAGCGGGGCTCGGACCGCGAAAAAGTGATCCATACCCTGCGCCTGCCCCTGCAGCTGCCCCTGATCCGCTGGGCCTGGAGCCTGCGAAGAGCATAGAAAATGCTGTGCCCCACCGGAATCCGGTCGGGCACAGCATTTCGCCTGGTGCTGGTTGTGCCTAGTTCAGTCCGGGCTGGAAGACCACCTTGATGCAGCCGTCTTCCTTCTTCTGGAATTTCTCGTAGAGCTCGGGCGCTGCCTCAAGGCCGGCCCGGTGGGTCACCAGATCCATCACGCCCAGGGGGTCAGCGGAGTCTTCGACAAGCGGCAGCAGGTCGTCAATCCAGCGCTTCACGTTGGCCTGTCCCATGCGGAAGTTCAGCTGCTTGTCGAACATTGTCATCAGCGGCATGGGGCTGGCGGTGCCGCCGTAGACGCCGCTCAGGGAGATGGTGCCGCCGCGCCGCACCGCGTCGATTGCGCTGTGCAGGACGGACAGGCGGTCCGTACCCGCGGTTTCCATTGCCTTCTGCGCCAGCGCATCGGGCAACAGGCCCACCGCGGCCTGGGCAAAGGCGCCGACGCCGGAGCCGTGGGCTTCCATGCCGACGGCGTCCACCACGGAGTCCGGCCCGCGTCCGGAGGTCATTTCGCGGAGCTCGTCACCGAGATCCTTGGAGAGGTCCAGCACCTCGGCACCGTAGCGGGCGGCGAGGTCACGGCGCTCTGCCTGCGGCTCAATGCCAATCACCCGGTAACCCAGGTGGGTGCCGATCCGTGCGGCGAACTGGCCCACGGGGCCCAGCCCGTAAACGGCGAGTGTGCCGCCGTCGGGCACGTTGGCGTACTGCACGCCCTGCCAGGCCGTGGGAAGAATGTCGGAGAGGAAGAGGTATTTGTCATCCGGACCCTCGGAGCTGACCTTGATGGGGCCGTAGTCGGCGTGCGGGACGCGCAGGAACTCGGCCTGGCCGCCCGGTACCGAGCCGTAGAGCTCCGAGTAGCCGAACAATGCTGCCCCGGAACCCTTTTCGCGTACCTGGGTCACCTCGCACTGGGTCTGCAGTCCCTGGCGGCACATAAAGCACTGGCCGCAGGCGATCTGGAAGGGGATTACCACGCGGTCGCCACGCTTGAGGTTGGTGACGGCGCTGCCGACCTCTTCCACGATGCCCATCGGCTCATGGCCCACAATGTCCCCGGCGTTCATGTACGGGCCCAGGACCTCGTAGAGGTGCAGGTCCGAGCCGCACAGTGCGGTGGAGGTGATCCGGATGATTGCGTCCGTCGGCTCCTGGATCACCGGATCGGGAACCTCTTCGACGCTGACCTTCCGCTTGCCCTGCCACGTCACTGCCTTCATGCTGACCTCCTGCTCGATGGTGCGGGATAAGTTGGTCCCATCCTGCCAAATTTATAAGCCTGCTGACAATTGTGCGGCGTGGCGGGACCGGTGAGGTCAGGTTCCCAGTGGCCTGGGAATGCAGGGGCAGCAGTTACCCGGGGCGGCGGAAAACGGAAGTGCTGCGCTGCAGGAAGGCCATTTCGAAGGCGAGTTCATTGTCCAGGGGGTCCGGGTGCTGGGGCACGGATGGAAGGCAGACCGGCATCCGCGGCGGTATCTGCACCGAGACCGTGGTCAATCCGCCGGCTAGGGGCTGCGGCGGGATCTCTTCTGCCCGGGCCAGCAGCTCATCCAGTGCGAGGGCATCCAGATGGTTGGCGCGGGACAGGTTCACCACCACGTGCGCGCCCAGGAGGGATGTGTGGCGGAGGATCTCGACGAGGTCGGCGCAGTTGTCCAGAACCAGGCAGCCGCGCACTTCGATGCATGCCGACGACGTTTTTGTGTCGATTCGTACCAGTACCCGCAGGGTGTGCTCCATGCCAACTCCACGCACGAGAATAATCTGCGGCCTCTGCTTGACCTGACCTGCAATATAGCAACGCTCTGCGTTTGCTGTCGCATCGGACCGGGTGCCGGCGGGGGATTGCCTAAGTACCCGCCAGTAGGGTTGCGCCGCGCGGGGAGCCGTGGTTCCTATTTGCGCCCGGACGCCAGGACAGTTTCCACTGTGGCTTCGGCGATTGCTTCCTCTTCGTCCGTGGGTACGACCAGCACCTCGATTGCCGAGTCGGGGGAGCTGATCCGCCGCACCTGCCGGGAGCGCGCGGCGTTGGCCTCCGCATCCAGGCGCACATTCAGCGCACCGAGCATTCCCACTACCTGTTCCCGGAACTCGCTGGCGTTCTCACCGATCCCGGCAGTGAACACAATTGCCTTCGCCCCTCCCACGGCCACGTGATAGGCGCCGATGTACTTTGCCAGCCGGTAGGCCGCGATCTCCAGGGCCAGCCGCGCCTGCTCGTTTCCGGCGTCAGCGTCCTCTTCGACCTCCCGCATATCCGCGGCGCCGCCCAGGGCCAGCAGCCCGGATTCCCGGTTCAGCAGCGTGTCGACGTCATCCGGGCCGTAGCCCTCGCGTCCCAGGAAGACCAGGATGGAAGGATCGATGTCCCCGGAACGGGTGCCCATGACCAGCCCTGCCATCGGAGTGAAGCCCATGGAGGTGTCGATGCTGCGGCCGTCTTTGAGCGCCGTCACGGACGCGCCGTTGCCCAGGTGGGCGATCACGGCGTCGAACTTCTCGACCGGAACCCCCAGGAATTCCGCGGCCAGCCCGCTCACGTAATCGCAGCTCGTGCCGTGGAACCCGTAGCGGCGGATCCCGTACCGGCGGTACAGGGACTGCGGAATGGCATAGCGCCAGGCGCGCTGCGGGAGCGTGCGGTGGAAGGCGGTGTCAAAAACAGCCACCTGGGGGATGTCCGGATACAGGTCCGCCACCGCCCGGATACCCATGGCGCTGGCCGGATTGTGCAGCGGTGCCAGCGGGCTGAGCCGTTCGATGGCGCGGGTGATTTCGTTGTCCACGAGCACCGGCTCGCTGAAGCGCTCGCCGCCATGGACCACCCGGTGCCCGACGGCGTCGATCGACTTCCCGTCCAGGGCGTCGGCGACATCCCGGTGCAGCCGCACCAGCGCCTCATGGTGGTCCGGGACGTCCGGGCCGCCAATGCGGTCGATCAGGCCCTTGGCCACAACCTCGTGTGTGTCGGTGTCCCTCACCTGGTACTTCAGTGACGAGGAACCGGAGTTGACCACAAGTACCAGCATTAGTCCTCCTGCGCCTGGACGGCGGTGATGGCCACGGTGTTGACGATGTCATCAACGGTGCAGCCGCGGGATAGGTCGTTTACCGGTTTGCGCAGGCCCTGCAGGATCGGGCCCACAGCCACGGCGCCGGAGGACTGCTGAACGGCCTTGTAGGTGTTGTTGCCGGTGTTCAGGTCCGGGAAGATGAACACCGTCGCCTGCCCGGCCACCGAGGATCCAGGTGCCTTGGATGCCGCCACGGAGGCATCGACGGCGGCGTCGTACTGGATGGGCCCCTCCACCGGAAGGTCTGGCCGGGTCCTGCGGACCAATTCAGTTGCCTCGCGGACCTTTTCCACGGAGCCGCCCTTGCCTGAGGCGCCCGTGGAGTAGGAGAGCATGGCAACCCTTGGCGTGATGCCGAACTGCTCGGCCGTGGCAGCGGAGGCCAGGGCAATGTCTGCCAGCTGGCCGGCATCCGGTTCCGGGTTTACGGCGCAGTCGCCGTAAACCAGCACCCGGTCCTGCAGCAGCATTAGGAACACGGAGGACACTATCTGCACGTTCTCCCGGGTCCGGATGAACTCCAGTGCCGGGCGGATGGTGTTGGCCGTGGTGTGGGCGGCGCCGGAGACCATACCGTCCACCCGGCCCAGCTTCACCATCATGGTTCCGAAGTATGCCCCCTGGAGCATACGTTCGTTTGCCTCCTCCAGGGTGACGCCCTTCTTGGCGCGCAGCTGCTGGTACTCACGGGCGAAGTCGTCCCGCATTCCGCTGGTGGCGGGGTTGATCACAGTGATGCCGCTGAGGTCGAGGCCTTCGCTGGCGGCCAGTTCCCTGACCTGGTCTGCCGGCCCAAGCAGCGTCAGGGCGCAGACATCCCGGCGGCGGAGGATCTCTGCTGCACGCAGGATCCGCACGTCCAGGCCCTCGGGCAGCACGATGTGCCGGCGGTTGGTGCGTGCCCGGACAATAAGTTCGTTCAGGAAGCGCAGTGGCGTCGTCTTTTCCGGCCGCGGCAGTTCAAGGCGTTCCAGCAGCTCGTTTTCATCCACGTAGCGTGACCAGACGCCAAGTGCCGCAGCGACCTTCCGCGGCTGGCCGGTGGCGATTTCGCCCCGGACGTTGCTGACGTCCCGCGCCGCGGCATAGGTATCCGAATCCACGGCGAAGACCGGGAACGGGGCCTGCGCCAGGAGGGCCAGGATCCCGGCTTCCAGCGGCAGGCCGCCGGTGAGGATCATGCCGCTGGGGACCGGAAACTCGGAGGAAAAGGACGATGCCAGGGCTGCCACCATCACGTCCGCCCGGTCACCGGGTGCAATCACCAGCGAACCGTCCGCCAGCTGGCCGACAAAGTTCCCAACCGTCATCGCCGCCACCTTCACGCCGGTGACGTCGCGTTCCAGGGACCGGCTGCCGGCAATGTGCCGGGCGGAAAGTGCCTTAGCGACTTCGGAGACGGACGGCTGGGAGATCTCGTTCAGTTCCGGCAGCACATACACCGGCCGGTGGGAGGCTCCGGGCCGGACGTTGGCCCGCAGCTCATCCACGGCCTCCTCTTCAGCCCGGTTCACCATCACGGCCAGCAGGTCGCACTTGGCCGCGGCGAGTTCGCGGCGGGCGACGTCGACGGCGTCGGCCGCTTCCTCTACGCCCATTTCACGGGCGTTGACCACGGCCATCACCATGGCGCCCAGGTTGTTCGCCAGGCGGGCATTGAGATCGAACTCCAATGCGACGTCGTGCCCGGAAAGGTCCGTTCCCTCCACAATCACCACGTCGCAGTTCGCCGCAATTTCGCTGTAGACGGCCAGGCACCGCGCATCGACTTCCCCGCGTTCACCGGCCACCAGCAGGGCGCGCAGCTCGGGCCGGGTCAGGCCGCCGCGGCAGTTCGAGGTGCTGAGGTCGAAGCGGCGCTGCATGAGCCGGACCATCGGATCATTCTCGCGGTCCGTGCCCTCCACGATCGGGCGGAAAAAGCCGATCCGGTCCGCGTGCCGCTGGAGCATATCTGCCAGCCCAAGGCTGATGAGGGACTTGCCGGATCCCGGAGTCATGGCGCTTACATAGATTCCGCGGGCCATGGCGATGTCCGTTCTCTAGGAAGGCGCCCGCATGGCGCACACGGGCCTGAATCCATACTTGCAAAGCGAACTGCACTTAGCCAGCAGCGTGTGTCTACACTTGTACCGCCGGCCTTTGAATGACCGGTCCTAGCAGCCACCCCCATAGCAAGGACCTAAGCAGTGAGCCTGTTCCGTACAAAGCCGATTGAGCAATCACTGGCAGATGCAGACGAGGAGGGGCGGCGCCTAAAGCGGTCCCTGACTACGTGGGACCTCATGATCATGGGTGTCGCCGTGGCCGTGGGTGCCGGCATCTTTTCCGTTGGCGCCAAAGCCGCTGCTGAGTTCTCCGGGCCGGCTGTCACGCTGTCCTTCATCCTTGCCGCGGTCACCTGTGCCCTGGCCATCATGTGCTACGCGGAATTCGCCACGGCAATCCCGGTTGCCGGCTCTGCCTATGTCTTTACCTACGCCACCATGGGTGAGCTGATCGCCTGGATCATCGGCTGGAACCTGATCCTGGAGCTCTTCACGGCTGCGGCTGTCATCGCCAAGTACTGGGGGATCTACCTGAGCGAAGTCTTTGCGCTGATCGGCTGGGACATTCCGCCCACCATTTCCCTCGGTCCGGTGGACATGACCTGGGGCCCGTTCCTGATCGTGGCCCTGTTTACCGTGCTGCTGGTGATGGGCACCAAGCTCTCCGCCCGCGTGGGCAACGTGTTCACCCTGATCAAGATCGGCGTTGTGCTGTTCGTGATCGTGGTCGGGTTCTTCTACATCGACTTCGAGAACTACACCCCGTTCATCCCGGATCCGGTTTCAACCGCATCTGCCGGCAGTGAAGGCGTGATGGCGCAGTCGCTGTTCTCCTTCATGACCGGCGCAGCTCCTGCCCAGTACGGCGTGCTGGGTATCTTCGCCGGCGCGGCTGTGGTGTTCTTCGCCTTCATCGGGTTCGACGTCGTCGCCACTTCCGCCGAGGAGGTCAAGAACCCCGGGCGCACCCTGCCCCGCGGCATCTTCGCCGGCCTGGCCGTGGTCACCGCCCTGTACATCGGCGTCTCGCTGGCGCTGACCGGCATGGTTTCCTACACCGAGCTGGCCTCGGTTGAATCACCCAACCTGGCCACCGCCTTCAGCCTGGTGGGCAACACGGGTGCCGCGCAGGTCATTGCCATCGGATCGCTGATTGGCCTTACCACCGTGATCATGGTGCTGCTGATGGGTCTGGCCCGCGTGGTGCTGGCCATGTCCCGCGACGGGCTGCTGCCCCGGGCGCTGTCACGGACCAGCTCCAAGCACGCCACCCCGGCCCGCCTGCAGATCCTCTGCGGCGTCCTGGTCGCCCTGGTTGCCGGCTTCACGCAGGTGGACCTGCTGGAGGAAATGATCAACATCGGCACGCTCTCCGCGTTCGTCGTCGTGAGTGCCGGCGTGCTGGTGCTGCGCCGCAAGCGCCCGGACCTCAAGCCGGCGTTCCGTGTGCCGTTCGGCCCGGTCCTGCCGGTGCTCTCCGCCCTGCTGTGCCTCTACCTGATGACCAACCTGTCCGTGGAAACGTGGATCTACTTCATGTTCTGGCTGGCTCTGGGCTTCCTGCTGTACTTCATCTACGGGCAGCGCCGCTCCCGGCTGAACCCGAAGAATGCCCAGCCGCTGCCGGCCGGCGGACCCACCGCGGGGAGCCCGGAGGCAACGCCGGAGCCGTAGTTCTGTTGCGCAGCACGACGGTACGGTTCAGGTTCGCCGCCCCGGGTGGCAGACTGGGCGCATGCTTGTAGCCTTCTCAGTTGCCCCGTCCGGTGTGGGTCCCGAAACGGGTCCCGGTGGTCCGTCCGCAGACGCTTCAGTGCACGACGCCGTTGCCGCCGCCGTCAAAATCGTCCGCCAGTCCGGACTGCCGAACCGCACCGACGCCATGTTCACCACCATTGAGGGCGAATGGGACGAAGTCATGGACGTCATCCGCCGTGCCACCGAAGCCGTCGGCCGGTACGGCAGCCGGGTATCCCTGGTGCTCAAGGCGGACATCCGCCCGGGCCACACGGGAGAACTGACCGGCAAGGTGGAGCGGCTGGAGCAGGTGCTGGCGGCGGAGGACGAATACCGGGGCCACTCCTAGTTCCGGAAGAACGTGCCGTCTCCGGCGAAGCCTAAGCTGGAAGCATGAGCTCTATCCACGTTCCCCGGGCAGCTGGCTGATGGGCCGCCAGCGCCCCGGCAAAGGCAAACCGGAAGAACCCGCGCCCGGAGCCGGACCTGTAGCGGGCCGCTATGAAATCGACACCGGAACCTGCGAACTGCTTCCGGACCAGTTCTCCTCCACCGGCTGGCTCCTGAAAATCAACGGCGTGCACTCCTCACACATCGACCTCGCCAACCCGCGCGAGCTCGACTTCGAGTACATGCGCTGGATCGCAGCCCTGGTGGAATCCAGGTTCCCGGCAGATGCCAGGCTGCGCGCACTGCACCTGGGCGGAGGGGCGTGCTCGATGGCACGGTACTTCGCGGACGTTTACCCCGGTGCGCGGCAGGTCGTCGTCGAACTGGACGGGAAACTCGCGGAACTGGTGCGCGGCTGGTTCGATCTTCCCCGGGCCCCGCTGATGCGGCTGCGCGTGGGTGAAGCCCGCGAGGTGACCGAATCCCTCAGCGAGGACAGCCGGGACCTGATCATCCGCGACGTCTTCGCCGGGGACAAGACTCCGGCCCCGCTGACGTCCGCGGAGTTCCTGGCCCACGCAAAGCGCGTGCTGGCAGCGGACGGACTGTACGTGGTCAACTGCGGTGACGCGCCGGACCTCAGGACTGCCCGCCGGGAAGCGGCCACGATTGCTGAATCCTTCCGTCACACCGCCATCATTGCGGACCCCGCGATGCTCAAGGGCAGGCGCTACGGAAACATCATCATCGCCGGTTCCGATATCCCCTTCGCCGAGGACGCCTCACTGCCGCGCACCCTGCTGGGCGGCGCGCTGCCGGCCCAGCTCTGGGACGATGCAAAGGTCCGCGCGTTCGGGCGGGGATCCCAGGTGATCCACGACGCCGAGACAGCGGGAGTAACCGCGGAAAAGGCCAGGCCGTAAAGGGGAAGTGGGGGGGCGGGCCGGGTGGGGGCACTTCCCTGATGCTGCTGCGGAGATAAGGGTTTAGACGCCCAGCGCAGCTTCGATCGGGCCGACGCAGAAGAAGACGGCGAATGCCAGGGCGACAATCCACATGACCGGGTGGACTTCCCGGGCCCGTCCCTGCACCGTGCGGATAAGCACATAGGAGACGAAACCGGCACCCAGGCCGTTGGCGATCGAGTAGGTGAAGGGCATCAGCACAATGGTCAGGAAGGACGGCAGGGCCAGTCCGATGTCCGACCAGTCGATCTTCGCCACCTGTGTGGTCATCAGGTAACCGACGACGACGAGTGCCGGGGCCACTGCTTCGAACGGCACCAGGTAGATCAGCGGGGTCAGGAACATGGCTGCGATAAACAGCAGGCCGGTGACGATCGATGCCAGACCGGTGCGGGCGCCTTCGCCGATGCCTGCGCCTGATTCAACGAACAGCTGGTTGGAGGAGACGCTGGCACCGCCGCCGGCGATCGCGCCCGCTGCGTCAACAAGCAGCACACGGTCAACGTTGGGGATGTTGCCGTCCTTGTCGATGCTTCCGGCGCCGGTGGAGAGGCCCACCATGGTTCCCATCGCATCGAAGAAGATGCTGAGCAGGATCACGAAGGCCAGCAGCGAGGCGCCAATGATGCCCATCGTCTCAAAGGACCCGAAGAGGTTGAAGTCGCCGATCAGGGAAAGGTCGGGGGCGCCCCACTGCGGCATGCTCGGGGTGACCAGGGACCAGCCGGTTGCTACGCCTGCGCCCTGGCTGCCGGGGGCGGCAACGGTTTCAATGATGACGGCCAGCACCGTGGAGGACAGGATGCCAATGAGGATCGCGCCGCGGACCTCGCGGGCCATGAGCACGATGGTGAGGATCAGGCCAAAAACGAACACGAAGGTCGGCCAGCCCAGCAAGTCTCCGCCGGCGCCGAGTTCGACAGGGACGGTGGTGCCTGCGGCGTCTGGGACACGGCGGACAAAACCGGCGTTTACGAATCCGAGCAGCGCAATGAAGAGGCCGATGCCCACAACGATGGCGGTCTTGAGGCTCGCCGGAACGGCCCTGAAGACCGCTGTCCGGAACCCGGTCAGCACCAGGATGAGCATCGTGATGCCAGCCAGGACTACCAGGCCCATCACATCGGGCCAGGTGAGGTTATCGGTCGTGGCAACGGTGACGGCGACGAACGCGTTGACTCCCAGACCGGTGGCCAGAGCGAACGGGTGCTTGGCCCACGCGCCCATGATGATGGTCAGGACACCGGCAACCAGTGCCGTGGCTGCGGCGACCGCAGGGGCTCCCAGGACGTTGCCGGCACCGTCTTCTCCTCCGAGGATCAGCGGGTTCAGAACCACGATGTAGCTCATGGCGAAGAAAGTGGCCAGACCTCCGCGGATCTCCGTGGCAACCGTGGAGCCCCGCTTGGAGATTTCGAAATACCGGTCCAGTCTTGAACCTTGCTTGAGCATGACTGTTTTCCTCTGAGTGAGTGTTGTGGCTCGGGGATGTGCGAAAGCACCAGTTTCGATATTAGTCCTGCGGTGCCCCTAGCTTTTAATGCGCACGTCCCGACGAAATAGATACCGCCGCCTGGGAACCTTCGCGGGTAGGCTTTCAATAGGAGCGCAGCCAAAGGTGGCTGTGTGCACCCGAAGGGAGCCGATTGTGTTCGATGCTGAGTTTGAGGCGGACCCGCTCCGCTCCGGAATCGTGGTCGGCGTGGATGGCTCGGACCAGAGCATCTGTGCCCTCACCTGGGCTGCAAGGGAAGCCCGGCGGCGGCGTGTTCCGCTGCACGTGGTGACGGCCTACACCGTTCCCATCTTCGCGGCGTCGTCCATGGACGCCGGCTACACG
Source organism: Arthrobacter sp. 3Tela_A (assembly GCF_049311025.1). NCBI lineage: Bacteria > Bacillati > Actinomycetota > Actinomycetes > Micrococcales > Micrococcaceae > Arthrobacter > Arthrobacter sp. 3Tela_A. The sequence continues at coordinate 66,817 of NZ_JAXIOM010000008.1, read as the reverse complement.
GCCGTTGATGACGCCGTGATCCGCGACGGTGCCCGCTCCGTTCAGGAAAAGGCCCTGGCCCGCATCTCCCACGATGGACTCGAGGTCATCTCCCGGGTTGAAACCGGGGATGCTGCCGCAGTCCTGCTGGAACTCTCCGAGGACGCGGATCTTATGGTGGTGGGTTCCCGCGGCCGCGGCGGATTCGTGGGGCGGCTCCTTGGCTCCGTCTCTAGTGCACTTCCGGCCCACGCCAAATGCCCCACGGTGATCGTTCCGCTGCGGACCGCCGGACGGCTGCCCGAAGCCGGTGTGTCCGCCCCGGCAGGATCCCCGGTGGCAGACGATGTGCACCAGGCCATCGTCGTCGGCGTTGACGGCTCAGAACACGGCCGTGCCGCCTCCCTGGTGGCCGCCGAACAGGCACGCAGCACCGGCCTGCCGCTGCGCATTGTCTGCGCACTTCCTCCATTCAGCGGATCGCTGGCCTGGGTGCCTGCACCGCTGGACGTTGACGCACTGCATGCCGAACTGATGGAGCAGCTCAACGCCGGCCGGAACTGGCTGCAGAGCCACTTCCCGGACGTGGAGATGTCCGTGGAGCTCGTGGACGGGCCGCCGGCGGAAATTATGGTGGGGCGCACCGCAAACGTTGAACTGGTGGTGCTTGGCACCCGCGGCCGCGGCGGTTTCGCCGGTATGCTGCTGGGCTCAACCAGCCAGAGCGTGCTGCATCACGCAAAGGGCCCCGTCATGGTGGTCCCGGACTACGACGATCCGCGCCTGGCTGACCGGGCGAAGTTCGGGCCCATGGCCGAACAGTAGGAGCATGGCTCAGGCGTGCCGTTCACCTTCGTGGACGGCATGCCGCTCCGGCTCCAGCTGGAAGGTGCAATGCTCGGTGTCGAAGTGGCTGGCGAGGCAGCCCGAAAGCCGGTCCAGGATGGTGTCCATCCCGTGCGGGGTCAGGAACTCCTCGTCCACCACCACATGGGCCGAAAACACCAGCACCCCCGACGTGATGGTCCAGATGTGGATGTCATGGGCGTCCTGCACACCGTCCACCCGGACAATGTGCTCCCGGATCATTTCAACGTCCACGCCCTGCGGCGTTGCCTCAAGCAGCACATCGATCACTTCCCGCAGCAGCGACCACGCCCGCGGCAGGATCATCGCGGCGATCAGGAACGAGGCCCACACATCCGCCTGCTGGTAGCCGGTCAGAATGATGACGACGGCGGACACCACCACCGCGGCCGAGCCCAGCAGGTCGCCCAGCACCTCCAGATACGCCCCGCGTACGTTCAGGCTTTCCTTGCGGCCCGAGCGCAGGATCAGCAGGGACACCAGGTTTGCCAGTCCGCCGATGACCGCCGCGAACAGCATGATCCCGGTGTGGACTTCCGGAGCGTCACCGATCCGGCGGACGGCTTCCGTGAAGATGACAACGGCAATCACAATCAGCAGCACCGCGTTGGCCAGGGCCGCGAGGACTTCCGCCCGCTGGTAGCCGTAGGTGCGTTTCGACGTCGCGGGCCGGCCGGCTATCCAGGCCGCCAGCAGGGCGATCGAAACGCCCGCTGCGTCCGAGAGCATGTGCCCGGCGTCCGCCAGCAGTGCCAGTGACCCCGAGACCAGTGCGCCGGCCGCCTGAATGAGAACCACCGAGATGGTGATGAGGAAAACAGCCAGCAGTTTGCGGCGGTGCCTGCCGGTGGCGGTGCCTGACGGCAGCCCATGGCTGTGGCCGGAATGATCACCCATAATTACAGGCTAGCCCCAGCCCAGTTCATGAAGCCGGGCGTCGTCGATCCCGAAGTGGTGGGCCACCTCATGGATGACGGTGATCCGGATTTCATCGACCAGCTCATCGCGGCTGTCGCACATGCGCATCAGCGGTCCGCTGAAGATGACGATCCGGTCCGGCAGTGAACCTGCTCCCCACCAGGAGTCCCGCTCAGTCAGGGGCGTACCGTCATACAGGCCCAGCAGCTCCGTCTCCGGGTCCTCGTGCGGGCCCGGAACGTACTCGTCCTCAACGAAGACCGCCACGTTGTTCATCGCCTTGGCCAGGTCCTCCGGAATGGAGTTCAGGGCGTCGTCGACGGCGGCTTCGAAGTCATCGGGGCTCATCTCGATCGGCACATTTCCACTCTAGCCGGGGGCCTGTGAAACCCGATTTTGGAAATCCCGCCAGTAGGCCCTATAGTTTTATAGGTCCGCAGCCGGGAAACACGACTGGAACCGAGAAGCCTCGGAGTCAGCCAAGTTGAAAGCTGCGTGTTCTGAGCCCCCATCGTCTAGCGGCCTAGGACACCGCCCTTTCACGGCGGCGGCACGGGTTCGAATCCCGTTGGGGGTACTCACGAGAGTGGTAATTCAACCGCTGAAAAGCTGGTAGAGTTTACACTCGTGAAAAGCAAGGCCCTGTAGCGCAGTTGGTTAGCGCGCCGCCCTGTCACGGCGGAGGTCGCGGGTTCAAGTCCCGTCAGGGTCGCTCAGATTTTCTGAAGCGATTTGGAAGATCTCGGTGATCATCTTTCGATGATGCCCGGCTCTGTAGCTCAGTTGGTAGAGCGTTCGACTGAAAATCGAAAGGTCACCGGATCGACGCCGGTCGGAGCCACCAGCTAAGAAACCCCGTACTCAATGAGTGCGGGGTTTCTTTCTGTCTGCGTGCATTTTGCCTTGTCCGGGACCCCGGAACACCGTTCACCCTTTCCTTCACCGTCACGGGACGGTTCACTTGAGCGGTCGAACCCTATGGAGGTCAAAGATGATTCCAAACAGTGAAGCGTTCCAGTGGGACTCCGTGAGCCCGCATGAGAACGAGGAGCTGAGCGAAGCCCAGTGCTGGTCCCTGATCGGCGGCAAGGAAACCGGCAGGATCGCGTTCCTGCAGGACGGCAGGCTGCTGGTCTTTCCCGTCAACTACCTGGTGCACAATAAGTCCGTTTATTTCCGGACCAGTGAAGACAGTGGCCTGGCCCTGCTGCCGGGAGACCTCAACACCTCCTTCCAGGTGGACGCGCACGACGGCGATGCCATGTCAGGGTGGTCCGTCCTGGTCAGCGGACGTGCGAATGCGGTTCGTGACGAGTCGCTGCTGACCACGCTTTGGGGCATGCGCAGCACCGCACCCTACGGCGGCGGGCAGCGCAACATGTTCGTAGGAATCGATCCAACCCAGGTGACAGGCCGCCTCGTCCGGATGGGCTGAGGCCTCCCTGCCCAATGGGACAGGTGAGGGGCTAGGCTTGGCTCTTATGGAAGATGCCCAGATCACTCCGGGAAACGGTCCAGCCGCTGCCGGAAACCAGCCAGGAACCCCGACGCCGGCCGGTCGGGGTCCAGTCTCCGCACCGCCGCCCGGACCCGGGCCAAAACCGAATGCCGCGGCACACCTGCCCCCGGCACCGGATGTTCCGGCTCCGCCTGCCGGTACCGAGCCGGGCGGGCGCACCTCCATCGCGGAACAGGCTGTGGCCAAGGTTGCAGCAATCGCCGCGAGAGCAGTTCCCGGGGTGCACTCGCTTGGCACCGGTGCCGGCAGGACCCTGGGCGCGGTGCGCGACGCCGTCGCAGGCTCAGACACCACCGCCACTGCCGGTGTAAACGTTGAAGTCGGTGAGACCGAGGCCGCCGTGGACATCACCCTGGTGGCCGACTACGGCATCCCGCTGACCGGCCTTGCCGACTCCGTCCGTTCCGCCGTGTACTCCGCCGTGGAAGACCTGGTGGGGCTCAACGTGGTGGAAGTCAACGTCTCCGTGGCGGATGTGCACGTTCCCGAGGCGCTGGATCCCCGCACCGTCAAGCGCCAGCCGGGCACGGTTCAGGACTGAGAATGCGCAGTCTTCCGGGCTTTGAAGGATCAACCAACGCGTATCCGGTCCCGCACGGGACTGAAAGTAAGGCAGGAACAATGAAACCGACCGTGGTGGGCATGGCAGTGGGCGCCGTGCTGGCTTTTACCGCCCTCCTTTTTGATTTCTGGGGCTTCCTGCTGATGGCCCTGTTCATAGCGGTCGGAGCCTTCTTTGGCCGTGCCGCTGAAGGCAAAGTCGATTTCCGCAGCGTGCGGGACGCCCTCACCGGGCGCCGCTCCTCCTCATGAGCACTGCTGTTGTGCCGGTTGACACCAGGCCCCGCACCGCCGCGCCGCTGGCCGGGCACAACCGGATCAGCACCCAGGCCCTGACCAGCACTGCGCAGGCGGTGGCAGCGGAACATTTCGGTGTTCCGGCTTCTGCAATCCGGGTCACCTGGAGCGACGACCAGGGTCTGCTGGCCCTGTCACTGGCCCTGCCGGTCACCATGCCGCCGCTTGGCGCCGTCGTGAAGGACCCGGGGCTGGTGGAACGTACCGGCGGGTCGGTCTGGGACCGGGTGCACGCCGCGAAGCCGGTGCTGCTGGAACGCATCACCTACCTCACCGGTTCAATCCTCTCCCTCGTGGACATCCGCGTGACCGGCATCCGCGTGCAGGAAGGGAGCCGGGTGAAATGAGCGACACCACCGCTGCACCGCCCACCGAAGGCTCCACCGGCCGCATCGTGCGGCGGGAAACCCATGCCGCACGGACTGTTCCCGCAGTGATTGCCGCCGCACTCGGCATTCTCTTCTGCCTGTATGTCCTGCTCGAGTCGGTACTGCAGTCCCTGGGGCAGGACGAATGGCTGATTGATCCGCCCACCTTCGGCCACTGGCTCGCCGGACTGCCGGGGGACGCGGACCCCCTGGTCCTGGGCCTCACCGGCGCCCTGATCTTCCTGGCTGGCCTCTGGTTCTTCCTGATGGGGGTGCTTCCCGGCCGCCGGGCCCGCTATCCCATCCCGAACTCGCGTGCCGCCGTCGTGGTGGACGCCGAAGTCCTGGCCTCTTCCCTGGCCCGCCGCGCCCGCCTGACTGCGGGGGTTACCTCCAGCCAGGTCCTGGTGACGGTCGGCCGGACACGGGTCGAAGTGAGGATCCGTCCCACGTCCGGAATCCCCGTCGATTCAGAGGCCGTGCGTGCCGCCGTCGAGGATGAGCTGGCGCTCACCGGACTGCAGCCGCAGCCGGCCGTAACCGTGCTGGTATCAACCGTGGGGGCGATCGGCCAGTGAACCGCACCCCACGTTCCCTAAACCGTGTGCTCTTGGGGCTCGGCGGCCTGCTGCTGCTCGCTGTGGGCGCCGGACTCGTACTGCTCAGCGTTGACCCCGCCGCCGCCCGCTGGTGGCAGGACACCGCCCCGGCCGTTCTCAGCGGAGGAGGGCGCCTGCTGAGCGGCACCGCCATGCCGGGACTGAGTCAGAGCTGGCTCTGGCCCGCCCTGGCCCTGGCCATGATCGTTCTTGCTGTGCTGCTCGTGCTCTGGATTGCTGCACAGGGACGAGGCAGGGCGGACACGCTCGTTGCCGAATACGACGACGACGGCGCAGCCGGCCGGATTGCCATCAGCGGTTCGGTGCCCGAACAGGCGCTGCGCGAAGCGCTGCTCAAGGATCCCGACGTGACCTCGGTGGGAGTCAGCACCTGGGCGCTGCAGGACGGCAACGGGCTCCGTGTACGGATTGTGCCGCGGCAGGGTGCCGCACCACACCTCGTGGCTGCCGACGCGACCAGCCTCGTCGACGCCCTGGATGCTGCGCTCGGCCGCCGCTCAACCGTGCTGATCAGCATTGAAGCGGGACGGCGCTACCGGCTGGGCCGGGAGGAACGGGTCCGCTAACGAACCCGGCACCCGGGTCGGGGGGGGGGGGGGGGGGGGGGGGGGGGGGGGGGGCCCCGCGGGGGAGGCGGTCAGGACGCGCGGGCGAGCTGACGGATAGGGATCCACCGGCTGGCCAGCCGCCGATACGCCGCCGCCGCACCGGTCATGTCGCCGTCGGCCAGTGATTCAATGCCCAGCCGCACGTCAGACGGCGAATCGTCCGGATAGACGAGGTCTGCGACCGGGCCGTAGTCCAGCTCCAGCACGGCGGCAGGGGAGAAGACCTCCATCCACGCGACCAGGTCCGTCAGCTCGTCCAGCAGGTCCAGTTCCGGGGCTGCCAGGGCCAGCGCCGCCGCAGCATGCCGGGCGCGCTCAATGCACTGCTGCACAGGGGCTGAAAGCCGGACGGTGAGTACCCGGCCGTCCTCCTCGACCACCTCGGTCTGGTCATCCTCGTGCATCAGCACAAACCAGCCGAAAGGCACGCCCCAGGTAGCTGAACGGGTGTGGAGCTTGGCCAGGGAATCCGCGAAGGAATCCGGGTCGATCCGGGCGGCGTGGGCCTCCCGCGCCACCTCGGGCAGCAGCACGTCCACCAGCGGTCCGTGCACGGTTTCGCCCAGTGACTCCGCAGCCAGCGACGTTCGGACCGCCAGCTGGTTGGGGCAGTACAGCCGCGTGGTGGTGCCGTCCTGACCCGGGTGATGCAGCACCCGGACCAGATCCGTGGAATTGTGCGGGAACGGATCGGAAACGGCGCGGACCAGCCGGCGGACGGCGTCGCTGCGTTCCAGGACCTCCGTCTCGTGGCGGGCGCGGGAGCGCTGGTTCAGGATGCGCAGCTGCTGGTCATCGTCGAACGCATCCAGGGGTTCGTAGGCGCGGAGGTAGGACACGTACGGGAACGTCCGCCACACGGTAGCCTCCGGTGTCCCGGCCATGCCTAGTCCAGTTCCACGATCACGGGCGCGTGGTCAGAGGCGCCCTTGCCCTTGCGTTCCTCCCGGTCGATGCTTGCGCCGGTGACGCGGGCCGCCAGAGCGGGGGAGCCCAGGGCGAAGTCGATGCGCATGCCCTGCTTCTTCGGGAAGCGCAGCTGCGTGTAGTCCCAGTACGTGTAGACGCCCGGACCCTCGGTGTACGGGCGGGAGAGGTCCTGGAAACCTGAGTCCAGGAACGCCTGGAAGGCAGCCCGCTCGGGTTCGGTGATGTGGGTAGCGTTCTGGGCACGGAACCAGTCAATGTCCCAGACGTCCTCGTCGCGGGGAGCAATGTTCCAATCACCCATCAGTGCCAGGTTCAGGTTCGGATCGGCCTCGATCCAGGAGGCGGCCTGGTCCCGCAGGACCTTCAGCCATTCGAGCTTGTACGGCATGTGGGGATCATCCACGGCCCGGCCGTTTGGAACGTACAGGCTCCAGATCCGCACGCCGCCGCAGGTGGCGCCGATGGCGCGGGCCTCAGCGGCGGTGGTCTCCGCGGTCTTGCCGAAGTGCGGCTGGCCCGGGAAGGTGCGCTCGACGTCGTCGAGGCCTACCCGCGATGCGATGGCGACGCCGTTCCACTGGCTCAGCCCGAAGTGCGCCACCTCGTAGCCGTTGAACTCAAACATCTCCCACGGGAAGTTGTCGTCCTTGGCCTTGGTCTCCTGGATAGCCAGGACGTCGACGTCGGAGCGCTGCAGCCAGGCTTCAACGCGGTCGGCACGGGCACGAATGGAGTTCACGTTCCAAGTAGCAATCTTCACACTTGCTACGTTACCCAATCCGCGCAACAGGGGCCTACGGGGTGCTGGGCGGGTTCTTGTCTTGCCCAGCTCGGTAGCGTGGGTGCCCGCCGGGGATCCGCCGGGTGCCGCAGGGGACCCGCCGGGCGGGCCGGAACGGCGGCAACGAAACTCCTTCTCTCGCAGAGCTCGCTCGGAGTATTAAAGCCGCCTAACCCGGCCCGTCCGGCGGGCGGGACCGGCGGCCACTTCGCGCGGAGAGCTCGCACGGAGTATTAGGGCTGCCTGACCCGGCCCGTCCGGCCAGCGGGAATGGTGGCAACTTCGCGCGCAGAGCTCGCACGGAGTATTAGGGCTGCCTGACCCGGTTCGTCCGGCGGGCGGGCGCCCCGGCCTGCTGCTGAACGCGCTACCGGTCCTGCACCTGCATGGGCTTTCGGTCCGGTTTGGGACAATCCGTTCGGTTTGGGACTTTCCTGCCGCGGCGCCGCGGAGGATTTTCCCAAACTGGCAGGGATGTCCCGAAGTGGAGCGGAATCGGGCCCCCGACTGGTCCCACAACGCAGGATTGTCCCGAAAGGGAGGGAAACGGACGCCGGGCGGTCCCAAGGACAGGGATGCCGAGCCCCACAAATGTCCTGGGCGCTACCGGGTTGGTGAAGGGCCGAGCTTCTTGGAGAGTTCGTGGGCGTGGTGGAGGAGGAGACGGCCAAGGTCGGGGCGGCGCTCCGGAGCGAAGCGGGGAGCTATGCCGGTCAGGCTCAGTGCCCAGGCAGGCTGGCCGGAGGGGTCAAAGACCGCTGCCCCCATGCCCCAGCTGCCTGTGACAATGAGTCCCGGATTGACGGCATAGCCGAGCGTGCGGGTCTCCTGGATGCGGGCCCGGATAGAGTCCGGGTCATGGCCCTCGCCGTGTTCGGCGGCGAGGTCTGTGGCGGCAAGGTAGTTCTCAACGGTGCTCTCCGGCAGGAACGCCAGGATCGCCAGGCCCGCGGAGGCAACGCCGAGCGGAAAGCGCTTGCCCTCGTGGAGGACAAACGAGCGGATCGGGAAGGCGCCGTCCTCACGCAGCAGGCAGACAGTCTCATTGCCGCGGCGCACCGAGAAGAAGGCGCTTTCTCCCGTGGCTTCGGCGAGGGCCCGGACGTGTTCCCGCGCGAGGGAGGAAATGTCGTAGCGTTCCGCGGCCACTGAGCCCATCAGATAGAGCTCCGGGCCCAGCAGCCAGCGCCCGGTCCGGTTGTCGTGGTCCAGGAACCCCTCGGCAGCCAGTGAGGCAAGCAAACGGTGGGCGGTGGGCCGGGGCAGTGAAGCGGTCCGTGCGACGTCGCTGGTTCCTATGCCCTGGGGCATTGCAGCGCTCACCGTCCGCAGGACCCCCGCGAGCCGGTGGACAACCTGCGCCCCCTGTATACCTTCGGTCATGTCCACATTATGAACGCATGTTGGAGTCCTGGCCATGATCCGAACACTTTAATTGCATTGGTTGACCCTGCGAAGCCAGCTATCTAGCCTCGGAGTTCAAAGCGGACAACGTCCACATTATGAGCGCAGGAGCATGCTGATGGGGAATAAGATACTGGGCAGTGCCGGCGAAGCCCTGGCGGAGACCGTTCGGGACGGCATGACTGTTGCCGTCGGCGGGTTCGGCCTAAGCGGGATTCCGGTCAACCTGATCACGGCGCTGCGGGAAAGCGGAGCCACCGGGCTGACGATTGTTTCCAACAACATGTGCGTGGACGGCAAGGGACTTGGACTGCTGCTTGAGAACAGGCAGGTCGCCAAGGTGCTGGGTTCCTACGTCGGGGAAAACAAGCTGTTCGCGGAACAGTATCTGTCCGGGGATCTGGAGGTGGAGTTCGTTCCACAGGGAACCCTGGCGGAACGGCTGCGTGCGGGCGGGGCAGGGATTCCGGCCTTCTACACTCCCACCGGAGTCGGTACCCCGGTAGCAGAAGGAAAACCTGAAGCAGTCTTCGATGGGCGGCGGGCCATCCTGGAACGCGGCATAGTTGCGGACATAGCCTTGGTCCGAGCGCATATCGCAGACTCTGAAGGCAATCTGCGCTACCGGATGACGGCGCAGAACTTCAATCCGCTGGTCGCAGCGGCCGGCCGGCTGACGATTGCGGAGGCCGAGGAAATCAGCCCGGACTTCCTTGATCCGGACCGAATCAATACGCCGGGAATCTTTGTCCAGCGCGTGGTGAAAGCTGACATCACGGAAAAGCACATCGAACAGCGGACCGTTCGGGTCCGGGTGGAGGCCTAAGACCATGTGGAGACGGGACGAGATGGCAGCCATCGCCGCTGCGGAGCTTGAGGACGGCCAGTACGTCAATCTTGGGATCGGCATTCCCACACTGGTGGCCAATCACCTGCCGCCGGGTGTGAATGTGTTCCTGCAAAGCGAGAACGGGCTGCTGGGCATGGGCCCGTTCCCTTATGAGGGTGACGAGGATGCGGACCTCATCAACGCCGGCAAGCAGACCATCACGGTTCTTCCCGGCGGCAGCTTCTTCGACTCAGCCACCTCCTTCGGCATGATCCGCGGCGGCCACGTGCAGACGGCGATTCTCGGCGCACTTCAGGTTTCCGCCTCCGGCGACCTGGCGAACTGGACCATCCCGGGCAAGCTCGTCAAAGGCATGGGCGGCGCCATGGACCTGGTTGCGGGGACGCCGCGCGTCATTGTCATCACCGATCACGTAGCGAAGGACGGCACGCCGAAGATCGTCCCATCCTGCGACCTGCCCCTGACCGGCGTCGGCGTCGTGGACCGCATCATCACCGACCGTGCCGTCTTCGACGTCGTCGACAACGCCCTGGTCCTCCGGCGAATGGCTCCCGATCAGGACATCGACTCACTGCGGGCAGACACTGCAGCGACCTTCACCATTCAGCTGGAAACGGCCGACGCCGTGGTTTCATAGGCGGCTCGCCACTGCCTGCCAGCGAAGAACTATTTCCACCAGCCGTCAAGAATCGACACCGGCGTCGTCCGCTTGTGCCGCGTCATGAGGTACCGCTTCTCGATCTTCTCCGCTGCCTCATCGGAGACTTCCCGGCCCTCAAGGTAGTCGTCGATCTCGTCGTACGTGATGCCCAGCTCGGTTTCGTCCGTCTGGCCGGGAACGCCGTCGAGCAGGTCGGCGGTCGGTGCCTTGCCTACGAGCTTGTCGGACGCCCCCAGCCCACTGAGCAGCGAGCGGACTTGGCGTTTGTTGAGGCCGAAGAGCGGAAGGATGTCCGCGCCGCCGTCGCCGTACTTGGTGAAGAAACCGGTCACCGATTCGGCGCCGTGGTCCGTGCCGATGACCAGCAGGTTGTGTTCCCCGCCCACGGCGTACTGGGCGGTCATCCGCACGCGGGCCTTGATGTTGCCCTTGTTGAAGTCGCTGAGGCTGCCGTTTTCCATGGCGGCGTAGGCCTTCTCGAACCCGTCAACGGCGTCGCCGATGTTGTAGGTCCAGGAGGTCTTCGGCTGGATGAATTCCAGTGCGGCCTGGGCGTCGTCTTCGTCGTGCTGCACCCGGTACGGCAGGCGCAGGGCGATGAAGTTCGCGTCCATGCCCTCCGCGTTCAGCTCCTCGACGGCGAGCTGGGCCAGGCGGCCCGCGAGCGTGGAGTCCACGCCGCCGCTGATGCCCAGCACAAACCCTTTTGCGTGGGCTGCGTGCAGGTAGTCCTTGAGGAAGTCCACCCGGCGCCGGATCTCCGCTTCCGGATCAATGGCGGGGTGCACACCCATTTCGGCAATGATTTCGGCTTGAAGTTCGCGCATGGCGTTCAGCCTATACAACGCTTTCTTTCCCCGGGCAGAGCCGGTGCGTTCTGTGACGCGTGGCCTGCCGCCCCGAAGGGCTGATAGGGGGCGCTCGGATAGGATTGGGGCATGACTTCCCCGCAGATCGCCGCGTCCCGTGCCCGCCTCCTGGAACTGATCAAGGAGCTGGCTGTAGTGCGCGGAAAGGTGATTCTTTCTTCCGGCAAGGAAGCCGATTACTACATTGACCTGCGCCGCATCACCCTGCACCACGAGGCTTCACAGCTTGTCGGCGAGGTCATGCTGGACATGATCGAATCCGCCGGCATCCAGTTCGCCAGCGCCGGCGGGCTAACCATGGGTGCAGACCCGGTCGCCACCGCCGTTATGAACGCCTCCGCCCGCAGCGGCGGAACCGTGGACGCGTTTGTGGTCCGCAAGGCCCAGAAGTCCTACGGTATGGGCCGCCAGGTGGAAGGTCCCGATGTCGCCGGCCGCGACGTCGTTGTCCTGGAAGACACCTCAACCACCGGCGGCTCGGCACTGACCGCCGTGGAGGGCGTGCGGAACGCGGGCGGCAACGTCGTCGCCGTCGCCGTGATCGTGGACCGGGACACCGGGGCCAAGGAACGCATTGAAGCCGAAGCCGGCGTGCCCTACCTGTTCGCGTTCGGCAAGGACGAGCTCGGGCTCGACTAAGCACCACCCCGGTTGCGCCAAGCCCATGAGCGATGACCCAGCAAAGGTCCTCCGCTATGCGGAGAGCCTTGGCCGGTTTTCCCGGCGGCGGTTCCTGGTGGGAGCCGCCGCGGGCCTGACGCTGGCCGCTGACCTCTTTGTCACGCGCCTCATTCAGGAGCAGCGTGAGGAGCTGGAGATCCTGACGGTGCGCGACGACGCCGCGGCCTCCGAGTTCCCCCGCGCCATGTGGTTTATGTTCCCCGGTTACAAGACCAGCTGGGAAGAAGCAGTCTGGATCGTGAATTCACTGCGCCCGGCGCTGGCCCGGCGCGGGCAGATGGCCGCTGTGGGTTACTCCAACAAGGGCCTGGACCTGGACACGATCGAGGCCGAGGTGTTCCGGCACATCCGCACCCGCCGCCTCAACCGCGTCTACTTCTACGGCCACAGTTTCGGCGGGATGGTGGCAGTGGAAATGGCCGCACGGCTGCTGGCCCGCGGCGTGCAGGTGGAAGTAATCATCCTGGACTCCAGCCCGGCCGGCCGGTTCGACGTCCTGGACCAGAACATGATTCGCGGCGTCGTGCTGCTTTATGAGGCCGGCTACCGCATCCCCAGCGCACTGCGCGGCGGCTACGAACTGGGGGAGCGGATCCTGCATAAAGACGAGCGCAGCTGGGGTACGGTCCTGGACCAGACGCTGGAACAGCTGTCCCCGCTGGCGCCGTCGAGCACCCTGATCCAGTCGGAATCCTCCTACATCTACCATTACGACGCCGCCGCCTACGCGGGTGCGATCGGGAACGCCGAGCTGGCCTTCATTGGAAACCCCGGCGACGAGACCGTGAACTACTACACCGCCCGCGCCCGCTGGACCGAACTGTTCCCGGCCAACATGGTCTCCAATTCCCTCATCACCGAAGGTGCACGCCCCGCGCACGCCAGCCCGCAGTGGAACCCGGTGATCTACCAGCAGGTGGTGGACGAGGTCCTGGACACCTACGTACCGCTGCCCGCGGTGGGCGGCGGCGGAGGCAAGGTTCCGTTTTAGGCCCGGACGGCTAAATGGTCTTGATCAGGTCCGCGACGGAGTCGATGATCTGGGTGGGCCGGAAGGAGTAGCGGGCAATATCCTCGCGCTGCGTGATGCCGGTAAGCACCAGCACCGTGGTCAGCCCGGCCTCGATGCCGGCGATGATGTCCGTGTCCATGCGGTCCCCGATCATGCCGGTGGTTTCCGAGTGGGCGTCAATCTTGTTCATGGCCGAGCGGAACATCATCGGGTTCGGCTTGCCCACAATGTAGGGCTCCCGGTTGGTGGCCGCGGTAATCAGTGCGGCGATGGCGCCGGTTGCCGGAAGCGGACCTTCCGGGGAAGGCCCGGTGACGTCAGGGTTGGTGGCGATAAACCGCGCACCGTCCAGGATCAGCCGGATGGCCTTGGTGATGGTGCCGAAGGAGTAGGTGCGGGTTTCGCCCAGCACCACATAGTCCGGGCTGGTGTCGGTGAGGATCAGGCCGGCCTCATGCAGCGCCGTCGTGAGTCCCGCCTCGCCGATCACGAACGCCCGGCCCGGGGTGGTTGAGCTCTTGAGCTGGTCCTTCAGGAACTCGGCGGTGGCCAGGGCGGAGGTCCAGAGGTTCTCCTCCGGAACGTCCAGCCCGGAGGCATGCAGCCTGGCGGCGAGGTCCCGCGGCGTGTAGATGGAGTTGTTGGTCAGCACGAGGAAACGCTTGGAAGTGTCCACCCAGCGGTTGATCAGCTCGGCGGCGCCGGGAATCGCCTGGTTCTCATGGACGAGCACACCGTCCATGTCCGTCAGCCAGCACTCGATGTTCTCGTTCTCGCCCACAGTCTGCCTCCAGTGCGTGTTCTGCTCTTTGCCCGCACCGTTCCGGGTCTGGCGCAGGCCGTACCCGGCCGCTGCGGATGCGGGATGGTTCAGTCTTTCACCTTACGCTGGAAGGGTGATAGAGAGCCCTGAAGTAATGCCCCCAGCAGAGCCGGCTGAAACGCCGCAGGTTGGTGTTGGACCGTGGGAGGGGCCGTGGCCGGAGGGCGAACAGTGGGATCCTGAACTCCTGGCCGCCGGAGACCGCCGCAACGTAGTCGACGAGTACCGCTACTGGAAGCACGAGGCGATCGTGGCGGACCTGGACTCCAAGCGCCACGAGTTCCATGTTGCGATCGAAAACTGGCAGCACGACCTGAACATCGGGTCCGTGGTGCGCACCGCCAACGCCTTCCTGGCCAAGGAAGTCCACATTATTGGCCGACGGCGCTGGAACCGGCGCGGGGCAATGGTCACCGACCGCTACCAGCACGTCCGCCACCACCCCAGCGTGGAAGAGTTCACCGAGTGGGCGCGGGCCGAGGGGCTGGCGATCATCGGCATCGACAACTTCCCCGACTCCGTGCCCCTGGAAACCTATGACCTGCCGCGCAACTGCGTCCTCGTCTTCGGGCAGGAAGGCCCCGGGCTGACCCCCGAAGTGCACCAGGCAGCCGAAGCCACGCTCTCCATTGCACAGTTCGGCTCCACCCGTTCCATGAATGCGTCCGCGGCCGCTGCGATCGCCATGCACGGCTGGGTCCGCCGGCATGTGTTCGGGCAGAAGGTGAACTGACTGCTGGCTGATGCCCGCCCAGGACTGACCGCCCAGGACTGACCGCACGGACACTGGCCCCCGCAGCAGTGTTGCGGGGGCCAGGACGTAAGACGATGTAACGCCGGGCCAAGAACTGCGTGCCCTGATGCACACAGGACTCTTGTGGCTAGGATGGGAGAAGCCAAAGAGGGCCCGGCCCTGCCGCAGTTTCGAATCTTCGCTAAGGAGTCAGCATGCCTATTGCAACCCCCGAGATCTATGCAGAGATGATCGACCGGGCCAAGGCGGGGGGATTCGCATACCCGGCAGTCAACGTCACCTCCTCCCAGACCCTCAACGCCGCGCTCGCCGGCTTCGCTGAAGCCGGCTCGGACGGCATTGTCCAGGTCTCCACCGGCGGTGCCGCCTACTGGTCCGGCGCATCGGTCAAGAACATGGTCACCGGCTCCCTGGCCTTCGCCGCCTACGCCCGCGAAGTAGCCAAGAGCTACGACGTGAACATTGCCCTGCACACCGACCACTGCCCCAAGGACAAGCTGGACGACTTCGTCCTGCCGCTGCTGGCAGCCTCCGAAGAACGCGTCAAGCGCGGCGAGGACCCCATCTTCAACTCCCACATGTGGGATGGCTCCGCCGAGACCCTCGAAGAGAACCTGAAGATCGCCCAGGACCTGCTGGCCCGCACCGCAGCAGCCAAGATCATCCTGGAAGTCGAGATCGGCACCGTCGGCGGCGAAGAGGACGGCGTCGAGAACGAGATCAACGAGAAGCTCTACACCACCGTTGCTGACGGCATGGCCACCATTGAGGCACTCGGGGACGGCAGCAAGGGCCGTTACCTGACCGCCCTGACCTTCGGCAACGTCCACGGCGTCTACAAGCCCGGCGGCGTGAAGCTGCGTCCGGAGATCCTCGAGGAGATCCAGACCGCAGTGGGCGGTTCCATCGGCAAGGAACGCCCCTTTGACCTGGTCTTCCACGGCGGTTCCGGTTCCTCCGCCCAGGAAATCGCCGACGCCGTCTCCTACGGTGTGGTGAAGATGAACATCGACACGGACACCCAGTACGCCTACACCCGTCCGGTTGCCGACCACATGTTCCGCTACTACGACGGCGTGCTCAAGGTGGACGGCGAAGTTGGCAACAAGAAGCAGTACGACCCGCGCGTCTGGGGTGCGTCGGCCGAAAAGGGCATGGCCGCCCGCGTGGTCGAAGCCGCACAGTCCCTCGGATCGGCAGGAAAGCACCTCTAATGTCAGACGAATTCCGCAAGAACCTGCTCGGCCCCGAGCCGACGTACCTGCCCGAGGAGACCGACGTCGTCGCCCGCCTCGCCGCGGGTGACGAGCCCGTGGACCTGGCCGCCAAGTACCCCACCTCATCCCAGGTCTGGGCGGCACTGGCCGACGAAGCCTTCGCCGACGGGCGTCCCGTTGAGTCCTACGCCTACGCCCGGGTGGGTTACCACCGCGGCCTGGACGCGCTGCGGCGCGCCGGCTGGCGCGGCACCGGCCCGATTCCGTGGGAGCACGAGCCCAACCGCGGTTTCCTGCGCGCGCTCTACGCCCTGGGCCGTGCCGCAGCCGCGATCGGCGAGGCTGAGGAAGTGGACCGGATCGAGAAGTTCCTCGATGCTTCCGACCCGGCTGCCAAGGCCGCGATCGAGGGCTAACAAGCCGTAGTAACAGCAAAGGCGCTTTCCACGGGGAAGGCGCCTTTGCCGTGTCCGGGGTACTCGGTTCACCAGCCCCAGGTGCCCGGTGCCCCCTTGAAGGGCCCGGTTACCCGGCTGGTGATCCAGCCGCCGTAGAAGTCCCCTTCCTGCGGCTGGACCTCCTCTCCGTCCACTGTTACCGAATCCATCAGCCCCGGATACAGCGCGGCGGCGTGGGCGAGCTCTTCGTAGCCTGGAAACGGGTGCGGATAGGTCCACGCCGCACGGGCAGCCCGCCGCTGGCCGGAGACGACGTCGAAATAGGAGGCGGCCCCCTTGAACTCGCAGTGCGTGATTCCGCTGACCGGCTGGAGGACTCCCGGCGCGAAGACGTCCAGGGGCAGGTAATAGACCGGCGGATGGCTGGTCTCCAGGACCCGCAGCGAATCGGTGGTGTCCGCGATCAGGTTTCCGCCAAGCCAGACTTTTACCCGTTCGGTGCTTGGGTCGACCCGGGGCGGACGGGGATAGGACCAGACGGACTCGGCATGCGGGTGAAAGCGGTTTTCCATGCGCGGATTCCTTTGCTCTGGACCGCATTCCTGGCGGTAATGGTGGTGGTGACGGCCAGAATCTGCGGACGTGACGGAACGGAGGAAAAGCCAAAACGGACCGGCGGATTCACCGGTGCAAGGGGGCCGAGATCCCTGCCGTTCCAGGAACACTGTGCCGAGGAGAGCCGCCGGATCGACCGCACCCCGTAAAACTCGAGCCGGTCACCTGTGGTTCCGGCGGTGCGGACGCCGCGGACAATCAGGCCGGCCAGCGGGTTGACCGCCTGCAGCCACAGAGGGTGCACCGCCAGGGGTGCGGGAACGGCCTGAAGAAGCCTGCCCAGCAGGGTCACCGCTCCCAGCCGGGCGCTGAGCCGCAGGGGGCCGCCGTCGACGCTCAGCCGGCCGTCAGCGAGACAGGCGCTGACCGGAACCACGTCCACCGCATCAAAGGAATAAGTGGAGGAGACGTACCGGGCCACGGGTTCGGACGGTGCCAGCAGCAGCCTGGAACCGAAGCGGTTCTCCACCATTACGTCGGTGAACGGGCCAAACGGAGATTCCGGCCAGTGCCCAACAACCAGGCGGGTTCCAGAGGCGGTGCCCAGCCCGGCGATATAGCCGCGGAAGCGCTCCATGCCTAAACCGTACGCCCCTGAATGGCTCTTCCAAACGGGCGAAGCCGCAGATCGGCTAAACTTGACAGGTAAGAGCCCCGCAACCCGGATCAGGGACCGCTGTGTCCCGCGTCTCACGGTGCAGGGGCGTTCTCATGCACGGTAGCGGTTCAGCGCCTGGCGCGGCTCCCTAGCGTAACTAATGGGGGAGGATCCCATGCCCGCAATTGTCATCGTCGGAGCCCAGTGGGGCGACGAAGGTAAAGGTAAGGCCACCGACCTGCTTGGCGGCCGCGTCGACTACGTCGTCAAGCCCAACGGGGGAAACAACGCCGGCCACACCGTCGTCGTCGGCGGTGAAAAGTACGAACTGAAGCTGCTGCCCGCCGGCATCCTGAGCCCCAACGCCATTCCCGTGATCGGCAACGGCTGCGTGGTGAACCTGGAGGCCCTCTTCACCGAAATTGACGGGCTGGAAGCGCGCGGCGCAGACACCTCCAAGCTGCGGATCTCCGCCAACGCCCACCTGGTGGCCCCGTTCCACCAGGTCATGGACAAGGTCACCGAGCGGTTCCTGGGCAAGCGTGCCATCGGCACCACCGGCCGCGGCATCGGCCCGGCCTACATGGACAAGGTTGCCCGCCTGGGCATCCGCGTCCAGGACATCTTCGACGAGTCGATCCTGCGCCAGAAGGTTGAAGGCTCGCTGCGGCAGAAGAACCAGCTGCTGCTGAAGGTCTACAACCGCCGCGACGTGGACGTCGAAGAGATGGTGCAGTACTTCCTCTCCTACGCGGACCGGCTGCGCCCCATGGTCATCGACTCCACCTACGAACTCAACCGTGCCCTGGATGAGGGCAAGGTGATCCTGATGGAAGGCGGCCAGGCCACGTTCCTGGACGTGGACCACGGCACCTACCCGTTCGTGACTTCCTCCAACCCGACGGCCGGCGGCGCGTCGGTAGGCTCCGGCATCGGCCCCACCCGCATCAACCGCGCCGTGGGCATCATCAAGGCCTACACCACCCGCGTTGGCGCCGGCCCGTTCCCCACCGAACTCTTCGATGACATGGGCCTGTACCTGCAGAAGACCGGCGGCGAGTTCGGCGTGAACACCGGCCGCCCGCGCCGCTGCGGCTGGTACGACGCCGTGCTGGCCCGCCACGCTTCCCGCGTCAACGGCTTCACGGACTACTTCGTGACCAAGCTGGACGTGCTTACCGGCATCGAGAAGATTCCGGTATGTGTGGCCTACGACGTCGACGGCGTGCGCTTCGACGAAATGCCGATGACGCAGACCGACTTCCACCACGCCAAGCCGATCTTCGAGTACTTCGACGGCTGGACCGAGGACATCACCGGGGCCAAGACCCTCGAGGACCTGCCCGAGAACGCCCGGAACTACGTGCTGGCACTGGAAAAGATGTCCGGCACCCGGTTCTCCGCGATCGGCGTCGGCCCGGACCGCGACCAGACGATCGTGATCCGCGACCTGATCAGCGAATAATCCGTTTACGCAAAAGCCCCCCCGCCGGCGGGGGGGGGGGATTTTGTCCGCCCTAATCCCGGGCGGACAGAATACAGAACTCGTTGCCCTCCGGGTCCGCCAGCACCACCCAGTCGACGTTGGAACCCTGCCCGACGTCGGCGCGGACCGCACCGAGTGCCAGCAGCCGCTCGACTTCCTCCTCCTGCGTGCAGCCGTGCGGAACCAGATCCATGTGCAGGCGGAGTTTGGCTGTCTTTTTGTCCGGAACCGGAATGATGTCGATCGGCGGTCCGGGGACGCCGTTGGCGGGCGCCAGGGAAATGCCGCCGTCGAACTCCTCAGCCACCCGGTAACCCAGGGCCTGGGTCCAGAACCGGGTCTGGGCATCCACATCGAGGGCATCAAGGGCAAGGGACGCGAATCTGCTGCTCACGGAAGGCTCCTTCGGCTCGGGTGAGGTCGGAAGAAACCTAGCAGTGCGTCCTGGGCGGGGGAAGAGCTGCTGCCTGTCCGGCGGGGCGGATCACGGCGGGGCGGATCACGGCGGTCCTGGGGCTACCAGCGGTTGCGGGCTTCCTCAATCCAGCCCTGAACCCCGCCCAGGTCATAGCGGGTGCCGTCCGGAGCGGCGGCCCAGCCGGACCATTCGCCGAACGCCTGCCAGGTCTTTGAGGCGACGGCCACCACGTTCGTTGCGGCCAGGCGCCGATGGAACGGAGTGAGAGTGGCCTCGAGCCAGTCCCCGCGGACATGCCACGGCGCCTGCGGATCGGTGAGGTCGTAGCTGAACTCAAGTTCGGCGTCGAAATGGTGCAGCACGCCGTTCACGATCAGTGCGTTTTCGGTCGCAGGTGTGCCCTCGGTCCACATCCCGCCCAGCTGCAGGCCAAGCCGGGTGCCGGCGGAGGTGCCGTAGCCTGCCGCCCAGTTCCACCGCCGGGAGTAGGGCCAGCGTCCGCGTCCGCGGTCCAGGACGGCGAACGCGCCTTCGCCCACCGGATACTGCCGGCCGTCAACGGTGACGGTTCCGCTGACCTCGCGGGCCACGTCCTTGAGTGTGTACTGGTAGCGGGTGTCCGACCATGGAACCACAACGCCCAGGACGTCGCCCGCCGCGGGCGCATAGAGCTCGACGCCGACGCGTTCGGACTCCGCGCGCAGGTGCGTGCCGCCGTCGTCGTCATGGAAGCGCAGGTGCAGCCCGCCCATGGTGCCCAATGCGGTCAGTGGCGGAAGGGTTCCCGGAAGGACGGCCGTGGATCCCGGCGGAATGCTGAGCGGATCGCTGGAGATTTCCTTGCCGGTGGCGCGCTCAAACACATAGAGCTGGAGGGTAGCCGTGTAGTCGAGGTGCGCAATTGTCATGCCAAGCACCAGGTCCGGGGTCAGCACGCCCCAGTACTCCCAGCGCTTGGTCCGCCAGCCGTGCCGCACGCCCTGGGGAAGGTTCTCGAAGGCGTGCAGCGGGGTGCGGGAGAAGCCCGCTGCAGCCGGGTTCAGCTTCCCGTTTCCCAGGGACAGCTGGACAGGTTCCTTGATTTCTTCCATGGCGCCCCAGTCTAGGCGGCGGGGGCGAAATCATCCTGCACCGGCGGGGCGGGCGACTGCACGCCGCGGCGCCGGTGGGCGGACTTGCAGGTGGCATTCTTGCGGATGGCAGATTTACCGGAGCGCGGGACGGACCGGGGTATTGTATCCGGGCCGCTGTTCGGGGCCTTCGCCGGAAGCGGGCTGCTGGGTGCACCCGCAGCGGCTACCCGTGCCGGCGCCGTTGCCCGCAGTACTTCGGGAGTGCCGGTGGCTCCCGCAGGGAAGAGAGCCTGGACGATCTCTTCCCGGGCTGAAGCTGTTGCCGCCAGGAAGTCCCGGGCTGCCGACGCCCCGGGTTCGGAGGCCGCGCGCCGGCGCATGCGCACGCTGAGTGCCCGCCAGGCCAGCCAGCCCAGTACGGCCAGCGCGGCTCCGGTGCCGTAGAGCAGCACCACCGCCAGCACCAGGGAAGTTGTTCCACCGGAGAAAACGCCGAGGCCCAGCAGCGCGGCGGACAGCCACAGTCCGCTGATCCAGCCGGCCGCATCAAGTGCGGGGGACGGTGCCGAGCCTGACATCCGGCTCGGGAGCGTGCGGAGTTTCTCCAGACGTTCGGTGGGGTTGCCTGTTCCACGCCGGAACAACGCAGGATGGGGCACTGCTTCCTTTCCTTCCAGACAAGGTTCGAATGAAAGAAAGCGGATTTCTCCGCTGCAACATCTCGGGTTAGCACTCTCGAGTTGCAAGTGCTAATCTACTGCCGAAAGTTGAGTGAAGCCAACTCAACTTTGATGAAATGGCAGATCAGCCCGCTGCGTACAGCGGAGTGAAGGAGTTGATTTGTGATGGCAACACGTTTTGATCCGTTCCGTGAACTCGACCGTTTTGCCCAGGCGGTGCGCAGTGAATCCCTGCGCGGCATGCCCATGGACCTGTACCGGCAGGATGACCGGTACGTCCTGAGTGTTGACCTGCCCGGCATCGATCCGGGGTCCGTTGACATTGACGTCGACGGACAGCTGCTGACCATCCGGGCCGAGCGGACACTGCGCGGCGCAGACGGGGTCCAATGGCTCACCCGTGAACGGGAAGGCGGGTCTTTCCTGCGCCAGCTCAGCCTGGGCCAGGGCATCGACACCGACGCGATCACGGCCCACTACGAAAACGGTGTGCTCAACGTGATCATCCCGGTCAGCGAAAAGGCCAAGCCGCGCCGCATCGAGGTGCAGTCCGGTTCCGCGGCATCACTCGGCTCCGCCGACGAGCACCGCGAAGCCGAGGCCGTCAGCGCCTAGCGGCACCAGCGCTTTCCGGGGCGGCAGGGGGGGGGGGGCGGCCGCCCCCCCCCCCCCCCCCCCCCCCCCTGTTCTGGTCTCTGGAGCGGCCTATTTGAGCAGCCGGGACATCCGCCGGTCCGCCAGCAGCTTGCCTCCGGTCTGGCAGGTGGGGCAGTACTGCAGGGACGAATCTGCGAAGGACACTTCACGGACGGTGTCGCCGCACACCGGGCAAAGTTCCCCGGTGCGGGCATGGACCCGCAGCGCACGGCGCTTGGAGTCCTTCAGCTCGGCAGCTGGCCGCCCGGAGGCATTGTCGATCGCTGATTCGAGCACCGCGCGCATGGCCTGGTAAAGCCGTTCGGTTTCCTCCGGTTTGAGCTTGGCTGCGTTGGCAAACGGGGAGAGATGGGCAGCGTGCAGGATTTCGTCGCTGTAGGCGTTTCCTATACCGGCAATCACGGACTGGTCCCGCAGCAGGCCCTTGATCTGTCCGCGGTGGCCGGCGACCAGCGCCGCGAAGGTCTCCTCGTCGACGTCGAACGCTTCCGGACCCAGCCGGGCAATACCCGGAACTTCCGCCGGGTCCCGGACCAGGTAGACCGCCAGGGACTTTTTCGTGCCGGCTTCGGTGAGGTCAAAGCCCGGCTCGTCCCCTCCGTGTTCAGGCGGTGCGAACCGGACCCGCAGCGCCATCCGGCCCTTCCCCGGCCGCAGCTTCCCGGGCTTCAGTGCGTCCGACCACCGAAGCCACCCCGCCTTGGCCAAATGCATTACCAGATGCACTCCCCCGGCGGTGACGATGAGGTATTTACCGCGGCGCTGCACCGCACACACGGGGCCCGCCTGCAGTTCCTCGAATGGCACGCCTGCCGTTTTCAGCACGGCGAAGGAGAGTACCTCCACGTCGGAAATCTGCGCGGGCGGTCCGTCGTCGGGCAGCAGCTTGGTCCGCAGGAAATCGGCGAGTCCCTGCACTTCGGGCATCTCGGGCATGCCTACACCCTAGACGGTCTGCCAGAATGCAGAACAGACGCCAATTCTCCTGCCCCCGAAAGGCACCACATGATCGAGATCCTGAACGCAGCTGAAGTGGCGAAGGCCCGGGTTACCGGCCGGCTTGTCGCCGACATCCTGCAGGCCATGAAAAGGCGGGCAACCGTGGGTACCAACCTGCTGGAAATCGACCAGTGGACCGGCCAGATGATCAAGGATGCAGGCGCTGAGTCGTGCTACATCGACTACGCGCCCTCCTTTGGCCGCGGCCCCTTTGGGCATTACATCTGCACCGGAGTGAACGACGCGGTGCTGCACGGCCTGCCGTACGACTACAAGCTGCAGGACGGGGATCTGCTGAGCCTGGACCTGGCCGTGTCCAAGGACGGAATCGCTGCTGACTCCGCGATCAGCTTCATCGTTGGGGATGCCCGTCCGGCCGAAAGCGTGAAGCTGATCAAGACCACCGAACAGGCACTGGCAGCTGGAATTGCAGCTGCCCGCCCTGGGGCACGGATCGGTGACCTCTCCTACGCGATCGGCTCGGTCCTCAGCGCGGCCGGGTACCCAGTGAACACGGAGTTCGGCGGCCACGGCATCGGCTCAACCATGCACCAGGACCCGCACGTCCCCAACACCGGCCGCCCCGGCCGCGGCTACGTGCTGGCGCCAGGGCTGATGCTGGCGCTGGAACCATGGGTCATGGCGGACACTGACCAGCTCACCTTCGACAAAGATGGCTGGACGCTGCGCAGCTCCACCGGTGCCCGCAGTGCACACAGCGAGCACACGATTGTCATTACGGACGACGGCGCGGAGATCCTGACGCTTCCGGCGGCCTAGCGCGCAGCCCCTCCGGGTGCCCGCCGGGCGCAGCCAGATAACAGAAACTGCCCGAATAGGGGGGTGGCGGGGTCTAACGGGTAGTTTCTGTCATCTCGATGGAGGGGCGGAATTGATCAGGGAATGATCTTGTCCGCGCGGTACTGGTCAAACAGCTGGAAGAAGCTGTCTTCCGTGCGGCGGTAACCGGTGAATCCTGCGAGGCGGCTCTTGCTCATGTCCGCGAGGACCTCGATATCCCGGCCAAGGTCTGCATCCGTGTGCCACCAGGACGCGATGCGGGCAAGGTTTGCCTCGCTGAGCCCCTCCTCGGCGGCGATGTCCGACCACTCCTGTTCCATTCCCTGCATCTGCTGTTCCAGGGGACGAGGCCAATCTTTGAACCCTTCGGCTTCCACACCAAAATAGGCGGCCAGTTTCGGCCACATCCAGCGCCAGCGAAACACATCACCGTTGACGACGTTGTAGGCCTCATTACCCGCCTTTTCGGTGGTTGCGGCCCAGATCATGTGTTCGGCGAGAAGGTTCGCGTCGGTGACGTCCGTGAGACCGTTCCACTGGGTTTCAGAGCCCGGGAAGATGAGGGGCCTTCCCAGTTTCCTGCAGATGGTGGCCTGTGCCGCCAGCGTCAGGCCCATGTTCATGGCGTTGCCGACGGCGTGGCCAACCACGGTGTGTGACCGGTGCACTGACCAGCGGAAGCCCTGCTTTTCAGCCGCCGCCCAGAGTTCGTCTTCCTGCGCGTAGTAGAAGTTGTCGACGGGCAGCCGGGGCTCTTCTTCCCGGAATGGAGTGTCCGGCACCGGTCCCGCCCCATACGCTTCAAACGGGCCCAGGTAGTGCTTCAGGCCGGTCATCAATGCCACGTGTTCAACCGGGGCGTGTTCGAGTGCCTGGAGCACATTCCGCAGCATCGCTGAGTTGATGCGGATGTTTTCTTCCTCGGTGTCCTGCCGTGCCCATGCGGTGAAAAACACGTGTGTGGGCTGTTCCCCGCTGAGGGCATCCGCGAGACTGTCTGCTGACAGCAGGTCGGCGGGGATGTGCCGGGACTCCGAGCCGCTCACAGGGTTGCGGGACAGTGAAAGTACCGTCCAGCCACCCTCCTGGTTCAGCCGCCTGATGATGGATGATCCGGCGATGCCGCTTCCGCCGATGACCAGTGCTGTCTTGTTGGATTCGGTGACCATCAATTCACCCTATCCCCTGGTTTCCGCGGCAGTGAGGCCAGGTTTGGCGGCAGCCGTCATTCCACGCTCCGGCACGAGCGCCCATTCACACGGCGGTCAGTCCTCGGCGTGGGCCTGCAGGAAGCTGTAGACCTCGGTCTCGTCCACACCCGGGAACGCGCCCGGCGGCAGGGCGGCCAGCAGGTGCGAGTGGGCCCGGGCGCTCGGCCAGGCCATGCCGGACCATTCCGAGGCCAGCTCCGATGGAGGCGTGCGGCAGCAGTCCGGATCCGGGCAGCGGGACTTGGACCGCTCCGTGGTGTCCCGGCCGCGGAACCACTTCACATGCGCGTACGGAACACCGATGCTCAGGGAGAACAGTCCGCCGGAGCTGCGCTCGGTCCGCGCCGTACACCAGAACGTTCCCGCAGGGGTGTCGGTGTACTGGTTGTACGCGCTGAATTTGTCCGGCACTGAGAATACTTCGCGGCTGGTCCAGTACCGGCAGATCGGCTGGCCCTCAATGGCGCCGGTGTGATCGGACGGGAACGTCACGCCGTCGTTCTCATAGGCCTTGTAGACAATGCCGCTTTCATGCACCTTCTGGAAGTGTGTGCGGATGCCCAGGTGCTCGGTGGCCAGGTTTGTGAAGCGGTGCGCCGCGGTTTCGTAGGACACGGCAAAGGCGTCACGGATGTCCTCGACGGCGATTTCCTTGGCCGTCTTGGCCCGCTGCAGGAACTCCACGGTCGCCTTTTCCGGCAGCAGCAGCGCAGCCGCAAAGTAGTTGGTGGCCACCCGCTGGCTGAGGAACTCCCCGTAACTGCGCGGCGTCTGGTGGTCCAGCACGTAGTGGCCCAGCGCCTGCAGCAGCACGGACCGCGGATCGTGCTCGGAGCGCTGTGACTGGGTGAGGTAGATGCGCTTGTTCTTCAGGTCCGTCACCGAGCGGGTGGAGTGCGGCAGGTCCGAGACGTGGTGCAGGCTGAAACCCAGGTGCGCGGCAATGTCCGCAATGACGTGCTGGGACAGCGGACCGTTCGTGTGCCCCACTGAGTCCAGCACCTGCTGCGCGGCCTGTTCGTACTCCGGGAAGTAGTTGTTCCGCTCGCGCATCATGGCCCGCAGCTCGCCGTTGGCCCGGCGCGCTTCCTCCGGTGTGGCCACCTGTTCGTTCAGCCGCCGCTCCAGTTCGGCCTGCAGGCCAACGAGGGATTCGAGCACGTCAAGGGGCAAACGCGAAGAAATGCGAACTTTCGGCAGGCCCAGGGATTGATAGAGCGGGCCGCGCTGGGCGCGTTCCAGCTCAATTTCCAGGGCCGCGCGGCGGCTGGGCGGCTCCGAGCCGAGCAGCTGGTCAATGCTCACGTCCAGCGCCTTCGCGAGGGACTGCAGCAGCCCCAGTTTCGGCTCACGCTTGCCGTTTTCGATCAGGGAGAGCTGGGAGGCCACGGTTCCGACGGCGGCACCCAGGTCATCGAGTGTCATGTCTTTGGCTTTGCGCAGGTGCCGTACCCGGCGGCCCAGGGAGATGACGTCGAGCGCGGAGCCTGCGGCGCCGTCGTCGTCCGATTTGCCGGCTGAAACGGGCCGGTTCCATGTTGCACTCGTCACAAATTCACAATAAGCGAAGAACTGCATTTCTTTCCACAGAAAACCCCTAGAAAGGGGGTTGTTTTTGCTCGAGTGTTGATTCCACAGCAAGGAAACGCCGGATTCACGCAAGGCCGGCTCGCACCGCAACCGAGGAGATGTAGGGCATGACGCAGGAACCCAGCCGCGAACAGACAGCACGCACCGCAGAGCAGCTCACCCAGGAATGGGCCACCGATCCCCGCTGGGAAGGCCTCGAGCGCGATTACACTGCCGAAGACGTCGTCAAGCTCCGCGGCCGCGTCCAGGAAGAGCACACGCTGGCCCGCCGCGGCGCCGAGAAGCTGTGGGACCAGCTGCGCAACGCCGGCGATGAGGGGTACACCAACGCACTCGGTGCCCTCACCGGCAATCAGGCCGTGCAGCAGGTCAAGGCCGGCCTGAAGGCCATCTACCTCTCCGGCTGGCAGGTCGCAGCTGACGCCAACAACTCCGGCCACACCTACCCCGACCAGTCGCTGTACCCGGCCAACTCGGTTCCCACCGTAGTCCGCCGCATCAACAACGCCCTGCTCCGTGCAGACCAGATCGAGTTCGCCGAAGGCATCCAGTCCGTGGATGACTACCTGGTGCCGATCGTGGCCGACGCCCCCCGCCGCCCCCGCCCCCCCCCCCGGCCCGCTGAACGCCTACGAACTGATGAAGTCCATGATCCAGGCCGGCGCCTCAGGCGTTCACTGGGAGGACCAGCTCGCCTCGGAGAAGAAGTGCGGCCACCTCGGCGGCAAGGTGCTGATCCCTACCAGCCAGCACATCCGCACCCTGAACGCGGCCCGTCTGGCAGCCGACGTCGCCGGCACGCCCACCGTGGTGATCGCCCGGACCGATGCTGAGGCCGCCACGCTGATCACGTCCGACGTCGATGAGCGGGACCAGGAGTTCATCACGGGCGAGCGCACCGCTGAAGGCTTCTACAAGGTCCGCAACGGCATTGAGCCCTGCATCGCCCGGGCCAAGGCCTACGCACCGTACTCCGACCTCATCTGGATGGAGACCGGCACCCCGGACCTGGAAATGGCCCGCAAGTTCTCCGAAGCTGTCCGTTCGGAATTCCCGGACCAGATGCTGGCCTACAACTGCTCGCCGTCGTTCAACTGGAAGAAGCACCTGGACGATGACACCATCGCCAAGTTCCAGCGCGAACTCGGTGCCATGGGCTTCAAGTTCCAGTTCATCACCCTCGCCGGCTTCCACGCCCTGAACTACTCCATGTTCGACCTGGCCCACGGCTACGCCCGGTCCGGCATGAGCGCCTACGTGGAACTGCAGGAGCGCGAGTTCGGCGCCGAAGACCGCGGCTACACCGCTACCCGTCACCAGCGCGAAGTCGGCACCGGCTACTTCGACGCTATTGCCACCGCCCTGAACCCCGAGGGCAGCACCCTGGCACTGGCCGGCTCCACCGAAACCGCCCAGTTCCACTAACCAGCACCACTCTCCTGTCCCTTCCCCCTCCGTCGTGAGGCCAGTTACGGCTCGTTTCAGCCCTGAAAACAGCCGTAACTGCCCTTTCGGCGGGGTGGGGAGGGGCGGGCGGGAAACCCAAACTTTTGAAAACGCCAAGGAGCACGCCATGAACGATCCCATCACCCTGAACGGTATTTCCCTCACCGCTTCGCCGGTCCGCCGGCAGGAGGAAATCCTCACCCCGCAGGCCCTGGACTTCGTCAAGGCGCTGCACCAGGCGACCCACACCCGCCGTCAGGAACTGCTGCAGCAGCGCCAGGCCCGCCGGCAGAAGATCTCCAACGGCGCTGACCCGGCGTTCCTGGCCGAGACCCGGCACATCCGCGAGGACGACTCCTGGCGCGTGGCTCCCACCGCTCCCGGACTGGAAGACCGCCGTGTGGAGATCACCGGTCCGGTGGACCGCAAGATGACCATCAACGCCCTGAACTCCGGTGCCAAGGTGTGGCTGGCGGACATGGAGGATTCCTCCACGCCGTCGTGGTCCAACGTGATCAACGGCCAGCTGAACCTGCGCGACGCCCTGGACAACCGCCTCGGCTTCACCTCCCCCGAGGGCAAGGAATACAAGGTCGCCGGCTCCCGCCTGACCGACCTGCCCACGATCGTGGTGCGGCCGCGCGGCTGGCACCTGCCGGAAAAGCACATGCTGGTGAACAACACGCCAATCGCCGGCGGAATCGTGGACTTTGGCCTCTACTTCTTCCACAACGCGCACCGGCTGATCGCCGAAGGCCGCGGCCCGTACTTCTACCTGCCGAAGATCGAGAACCACCTCGAAGCCAGGCTGTGGAATGACATCTTCATCCTGGCCCAGGACCTGCTCGGCATCCCGCAGGGCACGATCCGTGCCACCGTGCTGATCGAAACCATCACCGCAGCCTTTGAGATGGAAGAGATCCTCTACGAACTGCGGGACCACGCTGCCGGTTTGAACGCCGGCCGCTGGGACTACATCTTCTCCGTGATCAAGAACTTCCGCACCCGTGGCCCGCGCTTCATCCTCCCGGACCGCTCCATGGTGACCATGACCGCTCCGTTCATGCGCTCCTACACCGAGCAGCTGGTGCGGGCCTGCCACCGCCGCGGCGCCCACGCAATCGGCGGCATGGCCGCCTTCATCCCCAACCGTCGGGACAAGGCAGCGAACGACGTCGCCATGGAGCGGGTGCGCGCTGACAAGACCCGCGAGGCGAATGACGGCTTCGATGGCTCCTGGGTGGCGCACCCGGACCTGGTGCCGGTGGCCATGGAGGTGTTCGACGGCGTGCTGGGCGAACGTCCGAACCAGCTGGACCGCTCCCGCGAGGACGTCATCCCGAATGACAAGGAGCTGCTGAACATCGCAGCGACTCCGGGCGTGATCACCGAGGCCGGCATCCGTTCAAACATCGAGGTGGGCATCCGCTACATCGAGTCCTGGCTGCGGGGCAACGGCGCCGCTGCCATCAACAACCTGATGGAAGACGCCGCCACCGCGGAGATCTCCCGGTCCCAGGTCTGGCAGTGGATCCACTCCTCCGCTGTGACCGACGAGGGAGAGATCGTGACCCCGCACTGGGTCCAGGAACTAATGGAAGAGGAGTTCGCCAAGCTGGAGCGCTTCGACGGTGACCGTTTCGAGGACGCCCTGGAGCTGTTCGAGGAAGTGGCCTGCGGCGAGCAGTTCCCAACCTTCCTTACCGTTCCGGCCTACGCCCGGTTCCTGCACGAATCCCGCGAACCGGCAGCGGCTGCCTAACTCCTTCGCGAAGGCGGGGGCTGGATGCGAAAGCGTCCGGCCCCCGCTTGTCTGTTCCGGGGGTTGATCCGCGTGTGGGCGGCGCCACGTCTCGCCCGCCGGCACCGGCCGGGAGGCGTAGCATGGATGGGCTGCTGTCTGCGGCTCTCCCCCATTTCAAGGTGTTTTCTGCATGTCTTCCTTCGGCCAGGCCCTGGCCCGCGGACTGAATGTCCGGCACATCCGCTTTATGGCCCTCGGCTCCGCAATCGGCACGGGACTTTTCTACGGCTCCGCTGCAGCGATTCAGGCTGCCGGGCCGGCGGTCCTGCTCGCCTACATCATCGGCGGTGCAGCGGTCTTCGTGGTCATGCGGGCACTGGGGGAAATGGCCGTCCGCCATCCGGTCTCCGGATCCTTTGGCCAGTACGCCAGCCGCTATCTCGGCCCGTTCGCCGGGTTCATCACCGGCTGGACGTTCGCCTTCGAGATGGCAATCGTGGCGATCGCCGACGTCACGGCCTTCGGCATCTACATGGGCTTCTGGTTCCCGGATGTGCCGCGCTGGATCTGGATCCTCGCCGTCGTGCTGCTGATTGCGGCGCTGAACCTGATGCGGGTGAAGGTCTTCGGGGAGACCGAGTTCTGGCTCTCCATCATCAAGGTGGCAGCGATCATCGCCATGATTGCCGGCGGCGCAGCGATCATCGTGTTCGGCTTTGGGCTCGAGGACGCAGCAAACCCCGGCCTGGACACCCTGCTGGGCTCCGGCGGGTTCTTCGCCAACGGGTTCTGGGGCCTGCTGGCCTCCTTTGCCGTGGTGATGTTCGCCTTCGGCGGCATTGAAACCATTGGAATCACCGCCGGGGAAGCAGAGAACCCGAAGCAGGCCATCCCCGCCGCCGTGAACACCGTGCCGGTGCGCATCCTGCTCTTCTATGTGGGCGCGCTGGCCGTGCTGATGATGATCTTCCCGTGGGAGCAGATCGACGGCGAAACCAGCCCGTTTGTGCAGATCTTCGACTCCCTGGGCATCCCGGCAGCAGCGCACATCCTCAACGCCGTCGTCATTACGGCAGCCCTTTCCGCCATCAACTCAGACACCTTCGGCGCCGGCCGGATGATGTTCG
The DNA here is from genome assembly GCF_049311025.1 of Arthrobacter sp. 3Tela_A. Lineage (NCBI taxonomy): Bacteria > Bacillati > Actinomycetota > Actinomycetes > Micrococcales > Micrococcaceae > Arthrobacter > Arthrobacter sp. 3Tela_A. The sequence continues at coordinate 36,255 of NZ_JAXIOM010000008.1, read as the reverse complement.
CCCTCGCCCAGCAGGGCCAGGCGCCGGCAGGGTTTGCCCGCATTTCCCGCCGCGGCGTGCCCTGGATGACTGTGGCGGTGATGGCCGGAGTGCTCCTCGTGGGCGTAGTGCTCAACGCCGTGCTGCCCGAATCCCTGTTCCTGCTCATCGCCTCGATCGCCACGTTCGCCACCGTCTGGGTATGGCTGATGATCCTGCTCTCCCACCTCGCCATGAAGCGCGAGATCAAGCGCAGGGGACTTCCGGCGTCGGAATTCGGCGTGCCGTTCTGGCCGGTGGCGTCCTATGCGGCGCTGGCCTTTATGGTCTTCATTGTGGTGCTGCTGGGCATCATGCCGGATACCCGGATCGCGCTGGTCGTGGGCGTCGTGTGGATCGGTTTCCTCTTTATTGCCTACCGGATCTGGGTCCGCGGTGCGGGCCGGGAGCGCGCGGTGCTGGCCGATGAGACCGGCACCCCCGAAAGCACGACGGCGGCGGCCGGCTCGCGCAGCTAGCCTTCGCCCCAGCAGAGGCAGAACGGATGCCCGGCGGGATCGGCATAGACCTGGAATCCGCTCGCTGCCGTGGTGTCCGGGGAAGGCTGCAGCAGCTCCGCCCCCAGGGACAGGGCTTCGGCATGGGCGGAGGGCAGATCTTCCACGTGCAGGTCAAGGTGCAGCTGCTGCGGCTGGCCGTCCGGCCACTGCGGCCGGACGTGGTCCGGTGCCAGCTGGATCGCCATCACTTTCTCGCCGTTCACCTGGATACTGTGCCAGTCGTCGTCTGTTTCAACGGCCGTTCCGCCGAGCAGCGACGCCCAGAAGGTGCTTTCAACATTGAGGTCCGGTGCGTCTATGACGAGTACCTGCCTGGTGATTTTCATGTCCAGGATCATGTCACAGCAGGTCCGAACACGGAACGGTGCCCTGAGGCGGGGAATAGAAGTCCTGCACTGCGCTGTTTAGGCACATGTGTTGGTAGAAATCTGGTCCGATATCGGATGCCCCTGGTGTTTCATTGGTAAGCGGCGCTTTGAGGCTGCCCTGTCCCGCTTCGATCACGCTTCGGAAGTGGAGGTCTGCTGGCGCAGCTACCAGCTGGATCCGAGCCTGCCGGAACGCTTTGAGGGCTCGGAGGTCGAGTACCTGAGCAAGGTCAAGGGCATGGATCCCGCCCAGGTGTCCGGGATGCTGGAGCACGTCACGGCCCAGGCTGCCGGCGTCGGCCTGAACTACCGCTTTGATGACCTGGTGGTAGCCAATACGTTCACCGCACACCGGCTGATCCATCTGGCCCGCGACCTGAAGGGCGCCGAAACAGCTGCAGCCGTGAAGGAAGCACTCCTCGCAGCGCATTTCGAGCAGGGCCAGGACATTTCCAGCCACGACGTACTGGCCGGGATCGGCGCCGGCGCGGGGCTGGAACCGGATGCCGTGAGGGAAGTGCTTGCGGGCACCGGCTACACCGATTCGGTTGACTCAGACATCGCCGAAGCCCGTGCCCTGGGCGTGAGCGGCGTGCCGTTCTTTGTGCTTGACCGCCGTTACGGCATCTCCGGTGCCCAGCCCGAAGAGGTGTTCACCCAGGCACTGACCCAGGCATGGCAGGAAGGCCAGCGCCCGCTCCAGCCCGTCGTGCCGGAAGGCGGAGCCTGCGCCGTGGACGGCAGCGGCTGCTAGCCTGTTGGACTCTGCTTCCAGGGGCCGGCTCGGCTTCTCCGAAGAGGCCCGCCGGCGTGCAGGCGGGCCTCTTCGGACACCGGACTAGTAGTCCGGCTAGGTTGCCACGCTGTGGCGTCCGGCTGCGAACCGAGCGTACTCTTCGAGCAATTCGGGGTCGTCGACTGCACCGAGGTCCGCGACGGCGTCGAGCGCAGCACCCTGCAGGAGGCGTTTCACCGGGACTTCCAGCTTTTTGCCCGTACGGGTGTGTGGGATCGCAGGCATGAACACGATCTCGTCAGGCAGGTAGCGGGCGGAGAGACTATCCCGGATGGACTTCACAATCGCAGCCTCTGCCACCTCGGGGGTGGCACCGTCTGCGAGCCTAACGAAGAGCGGCATATAGTATTCCGTGCCAAGCTCGGCACCAATGACGAGGGCTTCAGCAACTTCCGGAAGAGACTCGACGGCAGCGTAGATGTCCGCCGAGCCGAGCCGGAGTCCGTTGCGGTTGAGCGTGGAGTCGGATCTTCCGTGGATGAGGATCCCGCGCCAGGTGAACTCGATGTAGTCGCCGTGCCGCCATACTCCCGGATAGGTCGAGAAATAGCTCTCGTGGTAGCGGCTGCCGTCGTCGCCCCAGAACTGTAGGGGCATGGACGGCATGGGCTGGGTAACTACGAGCTCGCCTTTCCCGGTGGTGGGTCTTCCGGCGTCGTCCCATGCCTCCGCCCGGACCCCCAGGGCGGGTGCCTGAATGTAGCCGACCCGAACAGGCAGTGTGGGTGATCCGCCGACAAAGACCGACGCGATGTCCGTGCCGCCACTCATCGAGCTCAGCCAGATATCGCCCACATGGCCGTATACCCAGCGGTAACCGTCCGCGGACAGCGGCGAGCCGGTGACCTGGAGTGAACGCAGCGCGGGCAGGTCATGATCGTTCATCGGCGACAGTCCCGTCTTGGCACAGGCGTGGACAAATCCGGCACTGACTCCGAGAACCGCAACGTTCTCTGCAGCGGTCACCTGCCAGACCCGGTCCGCCGAGGGGAACGTGGGGTTTCCGTCCACGAGCACGGCCGTCGCCCCCACGCCAAGGGCGGAGATCAGCGAGTTCCACAGCACCCAGCTGGTCGAGGCCACGTTGTAATACCGGTCACCCGGCCGCAGGTCCGAATGGATGAGGAGCATCTTCAGCTCCTCGAGCAGCGCGCCGCCGTGACCGTGCACAATTCCCTTGGGAATACCAGTGGTCCCGGAGGAAAAAAGGACCCACAGCGGGTGGCTGAACTCGACGTCGTTATACACAGGATCCGCCGGTACGGCCACGGCCTGTTCCCAGCTGAGCGCCGGCACCGGCGTGTCGACTGGTGGAGTGGAACCGTGACGGGTCACCCAGATGATTTGTTCAGCGGTTGGAAGCTGGGCGAAGATCTCCCGGAACTCTTCCCTCCGGTCACGTTCCTTGCCGCCGAGCCAGTAGCTCGGCGCGGCAATCACAACCTTTGGGCCCAGTTGACTAAATCGCGAAACGATCGCTCCCGCGCCGAATTCAGGCGCACAGATGGACCACACGGCTCCGATCGAGGCCGCAGCCAGGAACCCGGCAACAGCCTCGGCCACGTTCGGCAGGACGGCCACAACCCGGTCACCCGGCTCAACGCCCTGCTCGCGCAGGTGCTTCGCCAGGGAGGCAACCTCGCTTCGCAGCGTGTCCCAGCTAATCTCTTCCCTGGACCCGTCTTCTGCGACGGCGATGAGCGCAGTGCCCTGATGGCCATCAAGCAGATGGCGAGCAAAGTTCACTGTGCGTCCGGGAAACCATCTCGTGTGCGGCATGGGCTCCGGCGTGCAGACGGGCCCATCGGAACCACCGAAATCCACTCCGGCGAAACGGGCGAAGAGCTCCCAGAAGGTCCCTGGATTATCCACCGACCACTGCCAGATCTCGTCATAGTCCTCGCCTGTGTCGACGCCCTGGGTTTGCAGGAAATGGACGAATCGTCCTATCCCCGTGTCTGGGACGGCAGCGCCGGGCTCCCAGATCACGTCGCCGTCGGCGGCGCTGGCATCAACTATCATGCGCGCTCCAAGGAATGGGATTGCTCCTGACGCTTCGCCGCGATTTCCGCAGCCGACACCGGCTCGGTTCCGATCAGCACGAAAAGCAACCGGGCTGTGCGGTCCGTGCGATTGGACCAGGCATGGCTGGTGGCACGCTGCACGGCTACGTCTCCTGCACGCATGGTCGTTTCACCTTCATCGACCATCAAAGTGATCTCACCATCGAGTACAACCGCATAATCCAGTGAATCGGTTCGGTGGAACCAGAAGTGTTTCCCCTTGCTGTGCTGCGCGCCGGCTTCGGCCTCTTCATGCCCGTCAATTTCGCTGAAGACCACGGACTCGGCTTCATCCGGGTAAACAGAATCCGGTGGGAAGTCTGCGATGCGCAGGATCGTTTCGCCCGTGCCGGGAAAGCTGGGGATATCCGCTTCTGCAGCGGCCGGGTCCTCGTCACTTACGTGGTCGATGGGACCTTGGGTGATCCACGGAACGGTTGCGCCGAAACCCGGAATCACATCGGAGGACCAGTGATTCGGTGCCGGCCCGTCCGAGAGGATGACGGCGCGGCCCTGGTCGTCGTGTCCGGTAACAACACGGCGGACGGGAGGTCTGGTGCTCATGCCTGCCACTCCTCGTGCGGGTAGGGACGGGGCTCTGGCCACCACGGGGCCTTCTCACGCTCGGTGGATATGGGAGTGCGCAGCGTCCCGACACCTTCGAGCTCCAGCTCAATGACATCGCCCGGCTGCAGAAAGCGCCCGATCTCGACCCCGGCTCCGAACCCCATGGTGCCGGAGCCGATGATGTCGCCCGGCTGCAGGCGGTCGGAAATGGAGACGTACGCCAGAAGCTCGGCAGGGGTGTAAACGAAGTCCTCAACCTTGGTATCGGAGAGGACTTCTCCGTTGACGCGGACTTGCCCCTTCAGTCCCTCAACCGAGGCAATTTCATCCATAGTGACTACCCACGGGCCGATGCCGTAAGCAAAGTCCTTGCTCTTCTGCGGCCCCATTCCAATGGGCATCTCTACGCCCTGCACGTCGCGGGCGCTGAAGTCGTTGAAGATGGTGATCCCAAAAAGGTGGCTGGGGGCTTCATCCGGAGTCAGGTCGCTGCCGGACTTACCGACTACGTAACCGACCTCCAGCTCCCAGTCCAGGGCCTCAGTGAAGTCCGGGTACGCAAGAACCTCGTTATGACCCAAGGACCTGGCAGTGGTCCCCTTAAAGTATCCGGGCCGCTGGTAGATCGAGCGTGAAGGCTGCGCCTTGGCGACGATGCGGTGGAAGTTCTGAATGTGCTGTTCGAACGTCAGCCCGTCGCGGATGACCGGAGAATCCACTGCCGCCCGCCAAGAGACCTCGTCGATGGCGAAGGAGGCGTCGTCCGCCGCCGCCAGCGCAGCATGAGCGGCGTCAAGGAAGGCATCTCCTCCGCCAATCCCCGCCGACAGGCTGCCCGGCAGCATGGTCAGCGCAATTGCCCGGGCGCGGTCCGGATCGGCGGCTTTCCGCTGCAGGGTCAGCGCGTACGCACGGGCCAGGTCAACAACCCTCTCCTCTTCGGGCAGGGCTGCAACGAGCCGGATTTGTTCGCCGTCGGGCGTTGCGACGGCGACTCTCCCTAGCTTCATGTTTTCTCCTCAGTAGATTTCTGGATCTTCGATGCGATACGTACAGTATCGCATCTTGTGTGCGCGATCACAATGGTTGTGAATGTCGACGTGCATCGAAAGTGCCGGCCCATTCCTTGGCGGCCCTTGGGCGTCGCTGCAGAACTCAGGGAACGGTTGAATCCAGGGCTCGTCGGAGCGGCCCCGGATCCCAGAGCTCCGCTAGCTCGATGTCCACGGGCAGTAGTTCGAGGCTCCGGCGAATGTCCGTTAGAGCAGCGAGACCGGCGGAACTGACTTCCAGAGTGTCCGGACGTGCATCCCACGCCGCTGATGCCGCTTCGTCTGCGAAACCGTATAGCGACAAGAACGCCCTGCCTTCCAGGGACGAAAGCCATCCACAGGACCGCACACCCCATGCCAAGGCACGCAGATATTCCTGAAGTTCATTCGAATCGGCAACCCCCGCGCGCACCACCAGCCCCTGACCGGGAAAGTCCAAAAGCAGGCAGTTCAGGTTCGCCAGGCATTGCATGCCCTGGGCCGAAGCCAGTTCACTGAACGGCGGACCGAGTAGCGTCGCATCCACGTCCCCGGCGACCAGAGCATCGAACCGTTCCCGCACCCCGCCCACAGTTACATACTGGACCTCGACGCCGGCAGAACGGAGAACCCGCCGGGCGGCCAGCACAAATCCGTTCAGAGGTGCATCCACCCCAAACCGGCACCCCTCAAGTTCCGCGAGGGATCCTGCGCTCCCCCGCGCATAGACCTTCAGCGGCGTGGTCTTCTCGACTTGGGCGATGAGCCTGACATCGGCTCCAGCCTCCGTCCAGGTGAACAGGTTATCGATGGCCGTGATTGCCATGTCCAGTTTCCCGGCCATCAAGCCTTCCAGCTGGGATTCACTTGAAACCGCTTGGCTGGTCTCAAGGTCCAATCCGCCAAGCATCCCCTGATGGCCTGCCATAAGGAAAGGGACGGGTGGAACGAAATGGCTCTGTTTCAGGCTCACTGTTCGGCGTTCTTAATCGCCGAGCCAGCCGGCCGCCTATCGGCGTACCACGCCGGCAGACTCCCGCTCGGAGCTCGAACGACCGTGCGCTGGGAACCCAGGCCTGAGATCGATGCGTCCATAACATCGCCGTCCCGCAGGAAACGGTTCCAGTGCGAGCCGTTTCCAGGCGGCGAACCGGTCAGCAGAATGTCACCGGGCTGCAGCTGGGCTACCGATGACGCATAGGCAATCAACTCCGGCACACCAAACAACAGATCGTCCGTGCAGGCATCCTGCATAAGCATGCCGTTGAGGCTCAGCTTTATCCGAAGCATTGCCGGGTCATCCACGAACCGGGCTGGAATCAGATAGGGGCCAGTTGGGAAAAATGTCGGCTGATTCTTCGATCGGAACCAGTCGGTGCCCATCATCGCAATATCACTACGCGGAACCAGTGTCCGAGCCGTGATGTCATTGACGATCGTATATCCCGCTACATAGTCCATAGCGTCAGCAGTGGCGACCCGATGCGCTGGCTTCCCAATCACCACCCCCAACTCGAGTTCCCAATCGACATTTCCACCGACGTCCGGTAACTGAAGGTCATCGTAGGCCCCGCAGGCAGCAGAGGGAATTCCCGTCCACACGTAAGGATCACCTGCCCGGGCTCGTTCATCCGTCTCTGCAGCAGCCTCAATCCGAAGCTCGGCCTCGTTCGCCCCTTCGGAACCGAGCCGGTGAGCCACACTGATCTCGAGGACATGCTCGCGATAGTTCGCACCGGCCGCAATGAAGGTTCCGACTGGCTGCACGGGCGGCAGGACACGCAGTTCCCGGAGCGGGTGCGTTGGAAGTGCCGCTGGCTCTAGGGCCTGGAGCGTATCCAGATTGCTGTCCCAGCTAGCGAAAAGATCTCTGATCTGCCTGACTTCCGGCAAAACGAATCGGAGATCTACAACTGAGTCTCCGAAAACCACACCAGGGATCGTTTCTCCCGCGAGCTCAAAGGAACCAAGTGCAAAGCCCTTCAGACCGGCCATTTCACTTACCGTTACTTCAGCCACACCAACCGCCCGTCAGACCGGCGGGGCTACGTACAAGCCCTTGTCCGGGTCGTTAAACATCTCCTTGGTAATAAACTCATCCATTTCCCCGCCGGTACCCCACTGATCTGATGTCTCCGGCTCCCGGACGTCAAAGATGCTGGGATGCCAGGTATCCTCGTCGATCACGTCCAGTTCTGTGGTGTACTCCATCGTGTTCCCGTTCGGGTCGACGAAGTAGGTGAAGGTGTTGTCACCGGCGCGGTGCCGCCCCGGACCCCAGATCTTCCGGAAGCCCGCACGCATAAGGCGGCCACTGCCCCGCATGTATTCATCGATTCCGCGCAGTTCAAATGACGCATGCTGCAGTGAAGCGTGCGGGCCCCGGGCGATCGCCATGCTGTGGTGCTGCGCATTGCAGCGCATGAAATAGAACAGGTCGCCCGTGTGCGGGTGGTTCAGGGTGTCGGACAGACGGAAACCGAGGTGCTGCTCGTACCAGGCGCGCATTTTTTCCGGCTCGGGCGAGTTCAGCACGACATGCGAGAGCTTGACCGGGATGTCCTCACGCTCTTCGATTTTGCGGTGCTGGCGCGTTTCGACGTCGCTGGAAACCTCAATGGTGCGGCCTTCAAGATCGAAGAACCGGAAACCGTAGCCGCCTCCTAGCGTCTTTACATCGTCCGGTTCGCCAACCAGTTGTACGCCCTTCGCAATGAGGTCGGATGCGAGCTGGTCGACTGCAGCGCGGTCCGCGGCACCGAAAGAGACGAGGTCAAGCCGTTTCTCTTCGGACTTGCGGACCCGAACCGAGTACTTTTCGGGTGACCCCTCGGCCGCGAAGTAGGTAACGCCGCCGTCGTCTTCCATGACGGTGAGCCCCCAGTGGTTCTTATAGAAGTCCACCTGCTTCTGGTAGTCGGGTACGGCGATATCAAAGTGCCGCAGGTGGGTGATCGGACTGAATGCCATGGTGATCTCCTGTCTCATTCCGCTTTTGGGCGGGGTTTGGATCTAGATGGAAGCCGGGACGGCACGGTTTACGGTCGGGATGCTGCGAACAATGCGTTCGAGTTCCTGGGGAGTGTCCCCGAGGCCCAGGATGTAGTGGTCCGGCCGCATGACAACCGCGGCTGCACCGGCTGCTTCAAGAATCTGGCCGGTCTTAGCCGTATCGAGGAGTACAACGACGTCGCCGTCGTCCTCCAGTTGCGCGCGCAGCTCAGGGGCAACTGCCCCGTAGAGGTCCGGTGAAGTAGCCACCAGAAAGTGCGTGCCGACCATGTCGTCCAGGCGGACTCCGTCGGCGAGAATGGGTTGGATGCCTAAATAGCCCGCCCTCTTGTCGGTCCCCCCTTCATGGAGGCCCGGACCCAGGGCCGGAGATACCGGGGCAGAAGCGGCGGGATTGCTCCGGATGAACTCATCCCGCTGCTTCGCCACGTCGGCGTCGGTCGTCTGGATGAAGCCGGCGGCAGTAGCTGCCTGCTCCACCCAGAAACGCGCGTGGGGCTTCCGTTCGGATTCGTAGGTATCCAGCAGTGCCGCATCCGCTGCCTCTCGCTTAACCAAGTCAAGCTTCCAGACGAGATTGGCCACATCCCGGATCCCCGCGCAGAGACCCTGGCCAAACAGCGGGGGTGCTTGATGGGCGGCATCTCCCGCGAGGAAGATATTGCCTACCCGCCACTGCTCGGCGATGCGCCCCCGGAACGTGTAGATGGATTGCCGGTCAGCGGTGAACTTGTCAGCAGGCAGGACGCCGCGGCTAATCCGTTCCACAGACTCCGCCGTGACGATATCCTCGGGGTTGTCGCCAGGCATCAGCATAAATTCCATCCGCACCCTCTCACCTGGCAGGCGGATCCAGAGGGCGGGCCGTGTGTGGTGACCAAGGAAGATCATGTCGGTTGCCAAGCCGGGGCTGTCCTTCAGGATCCCGTCAACCACAAGCCACTGGGCATCCTCGCCGATGCGTTCGTTCCTGATTCCTAGCGACTTGCGGATCTCCGAACGGGCGCCGTCTGCCGCAATGACCCAGCGTGCCAGTATCCGGGATTCACGGCCATCAGCATCGCGTACCGTGACTTCGACGCCGCCGTCGAAGTTCTCGACGGCGGTGGCCGCACTTCCGCAGCGAAGCTCCACACCGGGCAGTTCATGGACAACCGCACGGAGCAGATTCTCCACATCCGGCTGGTGGAAGGTGAGGTCGTCATGCCATGCCTGGCTCCCGAGACGCCCGGTGGGGACGGAGACCAGCACCTCCCCGGCCTCATTCTCAATGTGCATCGAGGCCATTGGCAGAGTTACCTCGGCGAACCGTTCCGCAACACCCAGTGACTGGAGTGTGCGGAAGGTTTCGCCGTCGAAGTGCACTGCACGGGCCGTAGGCCAGGCCGCGGTTTCGCGCTCCAGGCCAATGGCGGTCAATCCCGCCCTGCCAAGCAGCGCCAGTGCGGTCACGCCCACCGGGCCTCCCCCAATCACCACCACGTCGACTTTGACTGCGTCGGTCATTTCGTTCCTTCGGTTCAGTACGTTTCGTTTCGAAAGAATGTAACACCCATCACATTCCACTGGCAAGCACTCCGGCGAACCGCCCGCTGGGTTGCGTTAGGCCTTCCAGACCGTCTTAAGGTTGCAGAATTCGCGGATTCCTTCTGCTGCAAGTTCCCGGCCGAATCCGGAACGCTTGATCCCTCCGAACGGCAGCTCCTGGTTGGAAACTGTCATGCCGTTGATGAACACGGCCCCGGCCTCGAGATTCTCCATAAACCACCTTTCTTCCGCCTCATCGCGGGTCCACACGGCACTGGACAGACCGAAGGACGTCTGGTTCGCAATGCGCAGGGCATCCTCCCTGTCCTTCGCACGGTAAAGCGAGGCAACGGGCCCGAACGCTTCTTCCTGAACGAGCCGCATATCCTCGCTCAGACCGGCCACAACGGTAGGGGCATAGAAGAAGCCATCGCTGTCCGGCACGATTCCCCCCGCCAAGATCTGGGCCCCCCGGCCCCGCGCATCCTCCACAAGCTCGACCAGTTCGTCGCGGCCCGATCGGGTGGCCAACGGTCCGACCTCAGTCTCGGGATCCAGGGGATCTCCGACGACGAGGCCCGCCATCCGCTGTGCAAATTCAGCGGCGAAGGCATCATAGACGTCTTCGTGGACAATGAAGCGCTTGCCTGCGATACAGGACTGCCCATTGTTATTGATCCGGGCCCTCACGGCGACGGCTGCCGCTTCGGCAATATCTGCGGTCGGCATCACGATAAACGGATCCGATCCGCCCAGTTCCAGTACGGACTTCTTTACATGATCGGCTGCGATGGAAGCTACAGAACGTCCTGCGGGCTCCGAACCGGTCAGCGTGACCGCCTTGACCCTGGGATCAGCCAGTACACCGGCAACCTCCGCACCCCCGATCAGCAAGGTGCGGAAAGATCCCTTTGGAAATCCCCCCCGCTCAAAGAGCGTGTCGAGAAAGAGCGCAGACTGCGGCACGTTCGATGCGTGCTTCAAAAGCCCGGAATTGCCCGCCATCAGCGCGGGAGCGGCGAACCGGATGACCTGCCACAGCGGATAGTTCCACGGCATGACCGCAAGCACCGTGCCGAGAGGCTCATATCTGGTCCATGCCCGCGAAGCGCCCACGGCAGCGGGATTCTCCAGCGAAGTCCCGGAAAGGAATGCTTCCGCATTATCTGCGTAATAGTGCATCGCTTTGGCGGACTTTTCCACCTCGGCGACGGACTGTGCGATCGGCTTGCCCATCTCGACGGTAATCAGCTTCCCAAGTCGGCTTGCCTCCTTCATGAGCATCTCGGCGGCGGCGCGCATCCACGCCGCCCGCTGCTCGAACGTTGTGCCCCTCAGCTGCACAGCGGCTTGGGCAGCCTCGCCGATCCGGACCTGGACTTCTTCTGGCGAGTGGGGCTCGAACTCTTTTTCAATCAAGCCGGTGGTCGGGTTCACGGTTGCAATTCCCATATTCTGAGTACTCCTCCTTGAGACGGGGTTGTGCTGACGAGTATATGGGATACGATTCGTATCGAATGCAATACCCGGTTCAGTATTTTCCCGGCCCCGCTCCCAGCGTTAGCGGCCGGCTTACACGCAAAGGAGCGAGGCCGTGGGCGCCGAGGGTGAACTGCCACAGAATCTTCCGCTATTCCTGACCGATTCCGATATCGCCAAGCTTGCAGACTGGCCCGAAGCTATCCGGGCCATCCGGGCCGCCTACCGCTCCGCAGACGATGAGGCCCGCACACCGGGACGGATTTTTGCGCAGTCAGAACGCGAATGGATGCGGATAATGCCCTCCGTGCCCGGAAGCGGCCAGATGTTCGGCGCGAAATCGATAGTTGGGTCCTTTGCCGACGGACTCCGCGTCAGCTACCTCATTTCTCTCTTCGACAAGGACACTGCAGACCTGGTCGCGTTGGTGGACGGGAACCGGATCACCGGTTTGCGCACCGCAGCGACTTCCGCAGTGGGAGCCTCGACCCTGGTGCCGCCGATGCCGTTACAGGTGGGAGTTATCGGTTCGGGCTTCGAAGCGCGGTCGCATCTCACGGCACTGTCCCATTTGGTTGAGTTCGCCGGCATCCGCGTATTCAGTCCTACTCCCGCTAACCGTGAGTCGTTCGCCCGCGAGTTCGAAGGCCTGTCCGCCGCGGGGGCCGTCGCAGTCGGCTCGGCCCGGGAGGCGGCCGAGGGCGCGGATCTCATCCTCTGTGCGGCACGATCCAGGGACGAATCGCCCACACTGCATAGCAGCTGGGTGGGACCGAACACCGCCATTATCTCCATCGGCTCCACCACTCCGGCACAGCGCGAACTTCCGGCGGACCTCATCGGGCGCGCCGCCGTCATCGTCGTCGACACCTATGACGAGGTGGTCAACGGCAGCGGTGACATGATCATTGCCCGGGCAGAGGGAATCGATACGGATTCTGTGGTTGTCACCCTAAACGCCGCCCTCTCCGGTGAAGCCGTAATCGACCCGGGCCGGGGAATACGGATCTACAAATCGACAGGCTCCGGCCTGCAGGACATTGTCATTGCCGAGATGCTCGTCAATCGTGCGCGAGCGGAGGGAATAGGAACCGTTCTTCCCGTCGGCATCGTCACTACTAGAAAATAACCAAGCATTAAGGAGAAAACCCATGGTGGATTACACCAGGACTGAAGCCCGCGCCTGGGCGAAAGAAAAGTTTGCGGGCACAATCGCCGTCACGCACCCTTCCTATACGCCCGATTTCTCTGGAATTAACGAGAACGCCATCCGGCACGACGTGCTCAAGCTGAAGGAACTCGGCTTTGCCGGTACCCTCCTGGTTGCCGAAGTGAACGTCACGGTCGAGGAATACGCCCGGATTGCAGCTGTTGCACGCGAAGCCGCCGGACCGGACTTTGCGCTCTTCTTCCATGCAATCTTCAACACCCTGGAAGAGAACATCCGTGCTGCCAAACTGGCCGAAGCCGCCGGCGTCGACCGCGCGCTTCTGGCCTACCCCGCCTCCTTCTGGCCGACCTCCCACGACCAGGTATTCGATTACACCAAAGCGTTCTGCGATGAGACGGGTCTGGCAACGATGCTGTTCCCGCTGCCGGCCTGGGGGTTCGAGCGCATCCACCCGGCGGGCATGGACGTAGCCTTTGTTCGACGTGTGCTGGACGCTATCCCGAACATCGTCGCTATCAAGGCGGAGCAAGCCTACCCCGGCATCCCCGGAGTGATGGAGATGTACCATCACTTCCGCGATGAGGTTCTGATCTCCTGTCCGATCGAGGCAGAGACCATCCCCTTGATGTCTGCGCTTGACTTCCAGTTCTCCGGCACGAGCAACACGAACTGGATGAGTGACTACTATCCGCGCGCCTTCGAGCTGGGGCGCACTGGCAAGTGGGAGGAAGCGATGAAGCTGTACTGGCAGGTCCATCCAGCCCGCCAGGCCAACAGCGCCGTATCTGCAACCTCGACGCCCGGGACCAACATGATCAACCGGACCCAGTGGAAGTACCAGGAGTGGCTCGCGGGTTTCAACGGAGGAGCGCTTCGCGCCCCCTCCCCCAAGCTGCCCGACCGCTTCATGAAGCAGCTACGCGCATCACTGGTGGCCTCGGGCCTGCCGGTCACGGATTCTCCGGACGAAGAGTTCGTGCGGGGCCGCGTCCCGGCCTGACACCCACGGACCAAGAGGTGCCTGTCCGCCGTTCCCCTGACCGTGACCGGGAAACCCGATTTACGGTCAGGGGAGCGGTTTCGCGTAGGGCCGGCTGCCCCCATACAACGGAACCCATCGTTCGGCACTCGAACGATGGGTTCCGTTTGCGGGAGCGCTGCGCCCCTAGCTGGCAGGTGTGCGGAGTGCGCGGCCGGTTCCGCGGTAGATGGCCACGGTACGGTCCCCGGCGCGGACGACGACGTCCACAATGACCCGGCGCGATTCATTGAAAGTCACCTCAGCCTTAGCAACCAGACGCTCACCAACATAAGCCGGGGACAGATACGCAATGGATGCATCAGCGGTCGCGATGCTGGGACCGAGGGTGTTCGCTGCCATCGCAAAAGCGGTGTCTGCAACACTGAAAACGAAACCACCGTGGGCGATGCCGTGCCCGTTAGCCATCTCTGGCTCCACCTTCAGGACTGCAACCGAACGGCCCCCGCTGGCGCCTTCCACCGTGACGCCCAGTCGCTCCAAGCTCCGGTCGGATTCCAGCATGGAACGGGCCGGATCGTCAATGCTCATCGTGGTGCTCATGAGAGCCGCTCTATTGCCATGGCCATGCCCTGACCCCCACCAACGCAGAGAGTTGCCAATCCCAGCGTGGCGTCCCTGGTCTGAAGGCCATTAATCAATGTGCCAACAAGCCGGGCACCGGTGGCGCCGAAGGGGTGACCAAGCGCGATTGCCCCGCCGAACGGATTGACCTTCGTCGGGTCTGCCTTGAGCTTTCGGACAACCGGCACCACTTGGGCGGCGAATGCCTCATTCAATTCCACGATGTCAATGTCATCGATCGACAATCCAAGCCGAGCCAGAAGGCGCTGGGATGCATCCACCGGGCCCAGCCCCATGATCTCCGGGGAAAGGCCGCTGGCAGTTGTCCCCAGGATGCGCGCCAACGGGGCAATCCCTAAATCCTCCGCTCGGCCGGCACTCATCACGATGAGAGCGGAGGCACCGTCGTTGAGTGGGCTGGCGTTACCTGCAGTGACAGTGCCCGAGGCATGGAATACCGGCCTCAGCCCGGACAACCCGTCCATGGTTGTTCCAGGGCGCGGGCCGTCGTCGAACATCACCACGCTGCCATCCGCTGTGGCGACCGGCACGATTTCACGGGCAAAATACCCGGCGTCTGCGGCTTGCGCCGCCCTGAGCTGTGACTCCAGCGCCCATTCATCCTGGTCCCGCCGGGTGGTACCCGTAGAACGAGCCACAAACTCGGCGGTTTTACCCATGTCGATGTAGATGTCCGGCAGCTCACCGCGGGTCCGGGGGTTTGACCACTCCGCCCCGGATTCGAAGAGTTCGCGGGACCGGTTCCCCGCAGCCGCAAAACCTGGATAGGGCGAGGTCGTCACTGGCGGGGTGGATGACGTGGACTCAACACCCGCGACCAGGAATGCATCACCGTCCCCGGCGCGCACAGCCTGAGCTGCCATCGCCGTCGCCTGAAGGGACGAGGCACAAAAGCGTGTGACCGTAGCGGCAGGGAGATGGTCCATCCCCGCCATAACCACAACCCGGCGGCCAATGTTGTCCCCCTGTGCCCCCTCGGGAACTGCGCAGCCCATGTAGGCGTCCTCCAACCCGGCCGGCTCAAACTCAGGCACGGCCCCGAGGGCCCCCTGAATGGCAGCCAGTGCAAGATCCTCAGGCCGCTCCCCTGCGAAAGAGCCCTTACGGGCACGTCCAATCGGCGTCCTGCGGTAGGCAACGATGACCGCGTCCTGACGGGTGATTGCAGGGCTCACGGGGAACCGTCCTTTCGGGAGGATCACGCGCTTCGCCTGAGCTTCGGGCGCGGGATACGGGGGCATCAGACATAGATACTATACGCACCGTATCGAATCCACAATCAGGCTCTGGCGAAGAGCGGGAATCCTAGGTGCTGACTAGCCCTTCTGTGCGGCAATCCCCTCAAGAACTGATTGCATGATGAGATTTGCAACGTCCGCGTCGAGTGGGCCGGCCTGGAAGAGCAGACGAAAATAAATGGGAGAGTAGAGCAAATCCGCAACCCATATTGGTTCCAGGTCAGACCGGATGGACCCTTCATCAATAGCCCTGCGGACAGTCGCCGTCACGGCACGGGCCCGGGGAAGCCAGAAACGCTCCTTGAACTCCTCCATGGTCGCGTCGTCATACTGCGCTTCGGCGACCAGCTGGGAAATGAGACGCCCCTCCGGGCCGGCATAAATGACAGCAAGGGACGCAAGATGCTCCCGCAAGGCGTCAATGGCGGGCACATCTTCACGCAGTGGAGTGCGAGCGACATGGTTCTCCAGGAAGGAATCGATGACAACCGCTGCCTTACTTGGCCACCAGCGGTAGATCGTTGTTTTGCTGACGCCCGCTTCGCGGGCTATCCGCTCAATCGACAGTTTTTGGACACTCAGCGCGTCCGGCCCGGACTCGTCAAGAAGCGCCATGGTTGCCTCAAGGATCGCCTTATGACTCTGCTCACTTCTGACCGCCATGCATCCGCCCTCACGTTGGGAACTTTCAATACGAAACGTACACCATAGTGCACGCACAGGCTCCCAGCACCAAGCCGCCCCGGCGGTCGAACAGGCGGCCTGCAAGCTCGCCCCACCGGCAGGCGGCGGGCAGTCTCGCCTGACTATGTGGCCTTGAAGACAGTGGTTAGCCAGACTAAGGTATTCAATACGATACGTTTTGAACAGTTACCTCCATCAGGCCGTGCGGACTACCTCGTTGCGAGCGGCCTGGACCTGCCGCCGCCGCTTGTGCGCCGTATTCAGTGCCACGGTCACGATCTACCTAGGAGAATAAGAATGTCCCCAGAAGCCACCACTGTCGCCGAGGTTCTCGCGAGCCCCTGGAAGATCGATGGCCTTACCATCAAGAACCGCTTTGTCCTCAGCCCGATGGCCGTGCTGCAGCCAACAAAGGACGGTCACCCGAGCCCCCAAACGATCGCCTTCCTGACAACTCGTGCCCGCGGCGGCGCTGGCCTGCTGATCATTGGCGGGGGCGTGGCCACCGAACGGGGGAATCAGGAAGCGCCGTTTCAGCCCTTGATGCGGTTCGACAGGGACGACTTCATCCCGGGGCTCAAACGGATGGTCGATGCCGTCCACGCGCACGACGTACCGATTTTCGCCCAGATTTTCCCCAGCTTTGGCGCCATGGGCGTCCCGGGCGAAGGGCGGCCCACACTCGCCGCGAGCCCGAAACCAGTCCACATGGGGGCACCCCGCCTGCCGCACGGGTTCTATATTCCCGGAGGCCGGACGAACCCGACTCCACAGGAAATCACCAAGGGAGAGATCCTGGAGGTTCAGGAGCAGACGATCGCCGCGGTGCGGCGCGCCAAGACGGCCGGGTTCGACGGCGTAGAGCTGGGCGCACATATGCGCTACCTCTACTCGTCCTTCCTTTCACCCCGCACCAACTGGCGGACCGACGAATACGGAGGGAGCGCGGAGAACCGTGCCCGCATTCTCACGGACACGGTTCGCGCGATTCGGGCGGAGGTGGGCCCCGACTACCCCGTGGGCCTTAGGATGAGCGTGAACGACCACCTGCCGGACGGGCAGGATACCGCGGGGTTTGCCGAGGTTGCAGCAATCATCGCCGAAGCCGGCTTGGGGTACATCGCGCTCACCGACGGGAACTACGAGTCGATGGACAATAATGTTCCGTCCACATCGGGCGCAATGCTCGAACACGCTGAACCCCAGGTCTTCCGCGCCGCGCTGCCGAACACGCCGTTGCTTTTGAGCAGCACCTACGAGCCCCAGCAGAGCGCTGATGCGATCGCTAAAGGCCATGCGGACGGCATTATGCTAGCAAGGCAGCTGCTGGCCGACCCGGAGTTCCCCAACAAGGTCCTCCAAGGCAGGCTCAGCGAAATTGTCTGGTGCGACCACGACAACTCGTGCCTGCGACGCCTAATCCTCAACGTGCCCGTGCGCTGCCATAAGAATCCGGCGATGGGACGCGAAGCGGTCCTGGCAGGGGCGAAGGAAGCCGTCTCGGTAAAGCTCAAGCGCCCGGCGCAGGCTGCTCTCATAGCAGCCGCCGGCTCACCGACACTCATGGGAATCGCGGATAAGCTGGCAGCCTCGAAGGCGAAGCCGTCAAAAAACTGAGAACATAACCACGGCGGTGCCCGCCTCTGCGGACACCGCCGTCTTGCCTTTGCATAAAAGGGCCGCCAGCCTACATGAAGGCGCTGGCTCCGCCATCGACGACCAGATTGATCCCGGTAACCCATTTCGCTTCGTCAGAGGCGAGATACAGGCCCGCATAAGCGACGGCAAGCGGGTCTCCAGGCTTCCCGTCAATGGTGCGCTCGATGATCTGGGCGACGGGTGCGTCCTCGCCGAACTCTTCGTACATGGCGAGCACAGGCGGAGTCGCCATCACGCCCGGGCTCAGGCAGTTGACACGGATACCCACGGCAACCCCTTCCGCTGCCAGCTGCTTGGTCAAACCGATGACAGCCCCCTTGGCAGCGGCGTGGGCAGCCTGCGGAAGAGCACGTGCGCCCTGGAATCCAGCCCCCGACCCAATATTGACGATCGCTCCGCCGGATGCCTCCAAATGCGGCCACGCCGCCTGGCACGCGTGCCATACCAAATGCAGTTCGTTCTGGATGGTGAATTGGTAGTCACCGGTGCTCATCCCGGAAAACGGGGCGAACCGTGGCAGGCTTGCGTTGTTGTAGAGGACGTCGATTCGTCCGTGGCGCGCCACCGCGCCGGCGATCCAGCGGTCGATCTCGCCCCGGTCGCCCAGGTCCACGGGGGCACTTGAATCGATAGACCCGCCGTCCGCCTGAACCAGCCGAACTGTTTCAGCTGCGCTGTCCGGGTTGAGGTCACACCCGACGATGATTGCCCCCTCCGCGGCGAACAGCCGTGCCGTAACACGTCCCATTCCGCCCCCGATACCTGTCAGCAGGACAACTTTTCCTTCCAAGCGGCCAGCAGCCATGGACCTTCTCCGTTCACTTCGTCGTAGCAACTGGTTCCACGGAACCACGCAGGAGTAGGGGCTGGTACCAGATCAGCCGCATGGTGCAGTCCGCGCACACTTCTGTGCACGGACTGCACCATGGCGCTCCCGGAGCACAACCTGGATGTGAGGCAGAGCACTATGGAGACCTCAGGCCACCCCTAATACGTCCCCGGCTACACCCCTGATACACCCCAGCAACTAACGGCATCAAAGGAGATGACAAGGATGAGCACTACCAACGAAACGTCCACGCTTCCAACCCCACCCGGGGTCTCTGAAACCGAACTGGAAAAGGCACTCACTGCCTTCGCCGCGGCGATCGGAGCGGACAAGGTAGCAACTGACACAAAGTCACTGGAGGACTTCCAGGATCCCTTCCAGGTCCCGGGTAGCGCCACCAACGTGCCGTCCGCCGTCGTCAGCCCCACGAGCGTCGAGGACGTCCAGGCGGTCGTACGGATCGCCAATGAGTACAAGGTTCCGCTGTGGCCGATCGGCCGCGGAAAGAACAACGGCTACGGCGGCGCCGCCCCTCAGGTTCGGGGCTCAGTGATGGTCTCGTTCCGGGAAATGACCGGCGTGGAGATCAACGAGGAACTCGGATACGCGATGGTCGAGCCCGGCGTGAGCTGGTATGACCTGCATGATGCCATCAAGGCCGGAGGACACGACCTGGTCGCGTCCATCGTCGACATCGGATGGGGAGGCGTTGTCTCGAACACCCTTGAGCATGGGCTCACCTACATGCCCTACTCGATCGACCAGGCATCGCACTGCGGGTTCGAGGTTGTTCTGCCGGACGGCGATCTTCTGCGCACTGGTTCAGGCGCGATGGACAATAACCCGACCTGGCCGCTGTACAAACGGGGACTCGGCCCCACGTCTACCGAAATGTTTATGCAGTCAAACTTCGGCATTGTCACGAAAATGGGCTACTGGCTCATGCCCAAGCCGGAAATCTACATGCCGCTCTGGCTGCGCCTCTGGGACGACTCTCAGCTTCCCGCCGTGGTCGATGCCCTGCGTGAACTCATGCTGGCGGGCACCATCGACATGCGCCCGCAGCTCTCGAATACACTCTGCATCGCCTCGATGCTCTCAACCCGCTCCGAGTGGTATGACGGCGACGGCCCCATGCCCGAGGAAGTCATCGACAAGATCGCCACGGAACTCGGCGTCGGCCGGTGGATGATGCGGTTTGCACTGTATGGCGACGAAGCCGTTGTGGATCACAACTTCGCGAAACTCCAGGCTCGTTTCCTGCAGATCCCGGGGGTAGATATTTCCGGCGAGAAGCACGGCCCAGATGCATGGGAGACCCTGCCCAATCCGCACGAGCGCGTGCAGATCGGTGTGCCGAGCCAGGACCTGTACAAGATGGCAGGCTGGTCCGGAGGCGAGGACGGCGGCCATGTCGATTTCTCTCCGGTGATCCCCCTGACTTCCCACCACGCGCAGGCAGCCCAGAAGCTGATGTCCGACATGTGTGCCGAGGCCGGACTGGACTTCCTCGGCGGCATGCTGCCGATCAATGCACGGGCAACTACCTTCATCAACGTGATTCCGTTCAACACTAAGGACCAGGCGCAGGTGGATAAGGCGTACGCCGTGGCCAAGCGGATGGTGGCAGAGGCCGGAAAGCGCGGCTACGGAGAGTACCGTGCTCATCTGTCGTTCATGGACCTCGCAGCTGACCAGTTCGGCTTTAATAACCACGCCCAGCGGCGCTTCAACGAGACCATCAAGGACACGCTGGATCCCAACGGGATCATCGCGCCCGGCAAGTCCGGCATTTGGGGCAGCCGTCTCCGGCAGGCTGGCTACCCGCTGGCCTGACCCGCTGAGCAAGTGATGCCCGCGCTGATAACAGTGCGGGCATCACTTTTCCGGTTATGGAGGAAGTCAGACCTGCGGCGAGACCAATCTGACATCCCGAGGGGCGTGACCGTGGAGTTCTCGAAACGCCCGGCTGAAGCTTGCAGGATTTCTGTAACCCCACTTCACCGCAACAGCTGAAATTGGTGTTTTCGGAGACTTCCGCAGCTCAGCTGCAGCCTTTTCAAGCCGCTGCTCGCGGATCCAAGCTGACACGCCGGCGCCCGATGCCGCAAAAAGCTTGTGCACATAACGCGTCGATACGTAGTGGGCCTGTGCAATTTGTTCGGGGCCAAGTTCTGGATCATGGAGATGTTCCATGGCATACCGCTTCATCCGGTTCAGGAGCATCTCGGTGCGCGGCGTCGCTTTATTCGTCCAGTCTTCCTCCTCCTCATGAGTGCGGAGGAACGACAGAAGCATTTCAGCGGCATTTTCGGCTTCACGGCCAGGCAATCCTTCGCCTTCGACGACGGTCCGGGCGAGAGAAAGGAGAAACGGTGTGGTGAGGGCAGTCAATCTCCCCTCACCTCCACCGATCCGCGTTGCGGTGCGCCGTGCAAAGCGGTCAGCCCGCGCTCCGATGAACCACTTCGGAACGCTGAAGACCATGACTTCGAAGCCGTCACGGCCCTCGAAAGCCGATGGCCGTGACGTGTCCTGCCAGGCGATCCCGCCGTGCCGGAGAAAGCAGCTTCGTCCGTCCTGGTCCAAGTGAATTGACCCTTTGGCAAGCAGGTAAAGCAGAATGCACTCCGGATCAGAAGCCGCGATCATCTGCTGTGTACGTACCACCCGGTGCGGGAGACCCTGGATCGATCGGACGGTCACCGGCCCCAGGTCTCCCCCTGCCAAGCGGGCCTCAAACGACGGCGCGGCGACCGCTTCCAAACGCACTGGAAAGAAATGCTGAGCAATCCCTTCGGTCCAGTAGTCCCGGCGGTCAGCCGCAGATACCGATCGGGTGTCCAGCACCGGGGCCATCAGTCCAGCCCTGCCGAAATGACAGGATGGACGTCCCCGCTACTGCGCAGCCAGTCCCAATACTTCATCTTTCTCCTCTTACGGCTGATCGGCGTGCAGCAAATGGCTGCACGCCGATCAGGATGGCCAACGTCTCCTGCACATCATCGTCTCCAGTCCAGGAATGAAGCGGCATCGCATAGGCAGGCTTGGATGCGATCCTAGCTCCAGGACTCGACGGCAGCGTTAGCTGCTCGGATTGTTGAAGAACTCCTTGAGAACCTCTTCCGGGAAGAACTCCTCCGGATCTCCGGCGAGATCAGTGGAGTCTGTGGTCTTCCAATCCGGTTCAACCATGTCGTCGAGGTTCGACCGGTTGACGACGAGGGGATCGTTTACAAACTGGTTGATCTTCGGCCCCTCTCCCCTGAGGATGCGAAGAGCGATGTCCACGGCCACCTGGGACTGCCTCACCGTGGGAGTCGTGGAACCGGCATACGGGTACTCCGTATTCTCCGCAGCCCAGGCCGCGAATCCCTGGGTTGCCCCGATGTCACCAATGGGCGGGGCCTCCTGTCCCGACTCGTGGAAAGCGTTGAGCACACCAAGGCCCATGGTCCCGGATTGCAGCACCGCATCGACCCCAGCGGGATTGGTCGCAAGATACTGCAGGGTAGCGGTCTGCGCTGTGGTCGCTTCGTAAAAGCCTGTCACCTCACCTGCGATGTTAACGTCGGGGCACAGCTCGAGGATGTTCTGGAAGCCATCCTCCGCGTACACCTCGGTTGAGATTCCCGGTATGCCGGTAACCCGCAGAACGTTGCCGGTACCACCGATCGTCTTCAACGTCTCGGCACCAACGTTCATCGCCTGCAGCACGCTGTTGCCGGTCAAGGAGACCGCGTACTCCGAATCAACAGTGGACTGCATGGAGATCACAGGTATGCCTGCCTCACCGGCGGACTTTACCGCATCGATCGACGGTTCACCGGCCAGTGGAATGAAGAAAATGACATCCGGCTTAAGTGCCACGGCCTGACTGAACTGCTGCAGTTGGAGCGGAACATTCGTGGGGTCGTCGGGAGCGAGATCGGCGATTATCTCGACGTCGGCGGCGGCCAGTTCCTGCCGCACGGTGTCCAGCATCAGGTTAACGAAGGAACTGGCCGGCGGCATCCCAACGATGGCTGCCGTGTAGCCCCCGTCCTTCTCCGACTTCCAGTCAGCCCAGGCAGACTTCCTGATCTGCAGCGGGTAGGCGTTGTACGCAGCCGCAGTTTCCGGGCTGAACTCCGCAAGCAGTCCGTCCGGGTCATTCGCTCCGAGATCCGGTACAGAGCCGCACTGGCCATCGGCCGCCGAAGCCGTCGGCTGGGCTGCCGATCCGGTGCCCTGGGCCCCCGAGCATCCCGCAAGCGCGAGAGCTGCCAGCGCGAGAACTGCCGTCCCAGCCAGGCCGGCGCGCCCTGTATTCGTCAGGTTCTTCATCGTTGTGCACTCCTCCTTGAGTCAGCGCCGAATGCGCCTGTGAGTGAGAGTAGACCGATGCGATACGTTTCGTCTACTATCGTTCGTGATACGCGTCACATGACGTACTCGAGGAGGAGTTACATGGAAGAGCTGTCGGCAGGTCTTCATCTGTCAGCGCTCCAGAAGCGCTTTGGAGCGACCATTGCTCTCGGAGACGGCAATCTGCACGTCAAACCGGGTGAGGTCCACACCCTCCTCGGAGAGAACGGCTCAGGCAAGAGCACGCTGGTGAAAATCATCGGAGGCGTGCACCGGGCGGACCAGGGCAAGGTGACTCTCGACGGCGAGGCGCTCACCTTCCGGTCGCCCCGTCAAGCCAACGCTTCGGGGGTTGCCACGGTCTTTCAGGAGGTGCTTACCGCAGCCAGCCAATCAGTTCTCGAGAACATCTGGCTTGGAACGGACGGTGTTTTCCGGCGTCGCCGCAGCCGCGCAGAACAGCGCGCGGCGGCCTCTGACGTGCTGGGCCGTCTAGTTGACGGCATCCAGCTGGATTCTCCCGCCGGGGAGCTCTCCCTTTCTGAACGGCAGGCTGTCTGCATTGCCCGTGCCCTCGTGCGCACCCCCCGAGTCCTCGTCCTTGACGAGTCGACGGCTGCACTCGACGTGCAGACCCGTGACCGGTTGTTTGAGGAAATGCGACGACTCAGGTCCGAGGGATGTGCCATCTTGTTCATCTCGCACCGAATGGACGAAGTAGAGGAGATTTCGGATCGTGTCACTGTCCTCCGTTCAGGGCGGACCATCTCGACCGTGGAGCGCAGCAGCATGACGATCGGCCAGCTGATCTCTGACATGACCGGCGCTTCGAGCGTCGTCGAACATCAGCGAGAAGAACGCGAACTCGGTCCCGCCATTCTTTCAGCGGAAGGCATCCGGCTCGCCCCGGCAGCCGAGACCATCGACTTCGAACTGCGCCGCGGCGAACTCGTGGGGCTTGCTGGCCTCGAAGGACAAGGCCAGGACCAGTTCCTGAGACGACTGGCCGGACTGATCGACGGTGAAGGATCCCTTACTCAGCCCGCGGCCGGTGGAGAGAGCATCCGGGCAGCAGGTTCAAACAAAACCGGCGTCGCCTACTTACCCAGGGAACGCCGTGGAGAGTCCCTATTTGAAACAATGTCCACCCAGGAGAATTTCGCACTGCCAACCATGAGGAAAGACATCCGGGGACCCTTGCTGAACCCGAGGCGCACGTCGGAACGGTTCTCCCGTGCTGCTAAGGACCTGAGCATCAAATTCGGCAGCAGCACTGACGCTATCTCAACCCTGTCCGGCGGCAACCAGCAGAAAGTACTGCTGGCCCGGTGGCTGGCTACGGACCCCGCCGTGCTCTTACTGAACGATCCGACTCGCGGTGTTGATATCACCACCAAACGAGAGATCTATGCGGCCCTGCGGCAGCTCTGCTCGGAAGGCATGAGTGTGGTCATGCTCTCCAGCGAGGTGGAAGAGCACGTGGAGCTTGTAGACCGTGTCCTCGTCTTCCGAAACCAGAGTGTGTTCGCGGAAATCGGGCGAACCGAGATCGGCAATGAAACTATCGTCGCAGCCTATTTCGGGCAGAGAGTCGCAGGGGTCGCATGAACCGGATGCTGGGCGTTTTCCAACGATGGCCGTTCGCGTTTGCCATGTTGCTGTGCGCCGTCCTCCTAGCAGTAAATCTGATTGTCTCCCCGAGCTTCGTCTCGCCCGGGCGTCTGGGCGCGACGCTGGCCACCCTTGCGCCGTTCGTGCTGGTTGGCTTTGCTGCGACGCCCGCCATTCTGGCGGGCGGGATAGACATCTCCGTCGGCCCCCTGGCCACGCTGATCAACTGCATCTTCATAGCTGTCCTGATCCCCGCGGGGCTTGGGGGCTGGCATCTGGCCGTCCCCCTTCTGCTTGGCATCGCGATGGCCGTGGGCGCCCTGAACGGGGTTCTTGTGGCAGTTGTACGGCTCCACCCGGTGGTGGCAACGACCGGCGTGCTCTTCCTGCTTATCGGCGCTTCGTTGACGGTCGCGAAGAACCCCGTCAATGCGCCGGACAACTGGACCCGGCCCCTTGCCGGCTCTATCGGCGTCGTACCTGGTGCCTTCCTAACGCTGGGAGCCGCAGCGCTTGTGTGGTTCTTACTGAAACGGACTGCTTTTGTGAGCAACATGCTCGCGACCGGCGAGAGTGATTCCTCTGCCTACGGGTCCGGTGTGAATGTGACCGTTGTCCGCATACTCAGTTACACATTGGGAGGATTGTTCGCCGGAATCGCCGGGATCGCACTGTCTGCCCTGATGCAGGCTACCGGCTCATCCCTTGCCACCACATATGCACTCCTCGGCCTGGCAGCCGCAGTCCTTGGCGGCGCCACTCTTGGCGGCGGACGGGGAGGTCTGCTGGGGACGTTCTTTGGTGCGGTCGCCATCTATCTTCTGCAGCAATTGCTGACTTCCGCCGGCGTGCAACCGAACCTCATCGAATTCACCTACGGACTACTGCTGATTTTCGGCGTTGTGCTGGGCGCAACGCTGCTTCGCCCTCGAGTGACACGGAGAACCGCATGACAGCACAGCCTTCAGCAGACCTCACCCCTGCGCATGTCCCGTCCCGTGCCGGCATCCGGGACAGAGCTCGCGTACTGGTTCTTCAACAACCGATCCTGCAGGTTCTGGTGCTTGTCGTCATCGTGGCGTGGCTGCTGGCGACCGTCCCGGGCATCGCCAACCTTAGATCTGCCACAGCTCTGCTCGTCATCGCGTCGCTGCTCGCATTTGCGGCCATGGGACAGACACTGGTGGTAATCCTGGGCGGACTCGACCTGGCGATCCCCGGTTACGTGATTTTCGGTGCCTTTGTTGCAGCCAACCTCGCAGGCGGCCAAGGCTTGTCCGTGCCTTTGGCGTTCCTCGTGACCATTGCCGTGTGCGGCGGGCTCGGCGCTGCGGTCGGCTTCCTCTGCCATCGGCTGCGGGTCGAGCCGCTGATGATGACGCTGGGCATGGGCGCAGTCGTCACGGGAGGAACGCTTTTCCTGACCAATGGCAACTATGCATCGGCTCCACCTGATTCGCTGCGCGTACTGGCTGGAGTAACCAGCACAACGTTCGGTTTGCCGATTCCCCCGGTCATCCTGATCGTAGCGGTCGCTTCAATACTGTTGTGGCTGGGACTCAACCGCACACGCGCCGGACGCAACCTCTATGCCACCGGAATCAACGCCCGGGCCGCTAAGCTGACCCGCATCAACACCACCGCGGTTTGGACAGTCGTCTTCGCTGCATCGGGTGCCCTTGCCGGGATCGCCGGGATGTTCATCGCCAGTTTCAGTTCCGGCTGGGCCCAGTCGATTGGTGAACCCTATCTTTTCTCCGGGTTAGCGGCCGTTCTGGTGGGCGGGACCACGTTCGGGTCCATCCGCGGCAGCTTCACCAGGACGCTTCTCGGGGCCCTCATTCTCACTGGCCTCTCCACCATTATCGTGAGCAACGGCCTTGCCGAATCCCAGAGCCGTATCATCTACGGAATCATCATCCTCATGGTTGTGGCACTCTACGGACGGGAGCGGCACGTCCGAGACCGTTTCTGAGTGAGCGTGCATCATGCCCTCACCGTGCGAACGCCCATGAAACAAGCGAAGGAGCCTGCGCCGTGGACGGCAGCGGCTGCTAGCTGCCGGCCTCCGGCTCCGGAGCGCCGCTCTTCCACGGACAGCTGATCGGCCCGGGGGCGGCCGCCTCGGCTTTCTCCAGGGGCACCAGGGTGGTGTAGGCGGACCCGATCACCACATCCACTGATGCATCTTCCCGGTCGTCCTGGATGTACTGGGTGTCCGGGATCTGCTGCTGCATCGTAAAGGCGCCCGATTCGCCGTCGGGCCCGGAGAGGATGATCGCCGTCATGCCTTCCCGGTTCACGGTGCTGTTGCCCACCACCCCGATGGCGAACCCGCGGGCTTTCAGCGCCTCGGCCACCTGGCCGGCCAGTCCGGGCTGC
This sequence comes from Arthrobacter sp. 3Tela_A, assembly GCF_049311025.1. Classification (NCBI taxonomy): domain Bacteria; kingdom Bacillati; phylum Actinomycetota; class Actinomycetes; order Micrococcales; family Micrococcaceae; genus Arthrobacter; species Arthrobacter sp. 3Tela_A. Next base: position 9,328 of record NZ_JAXIOM010000008.1, on the reverse strand, counting down.
GCCGTGGTGTTATAGACGTTTACCGTCACGGTCTCCGGGGACTGGTACAGGTACGGTCCCGCGGGGCATCCGCTTTCCACTGCCGGACGCGCTTCCGGACGGGGAAGATTGATCCAGCCGGCGTTGATCCCCTGTGCCACCACAGCGGCCAGGACCAGCAGGCCGGCCAGGACGCCCAGCACCACGCCGTGGAGCCGTCTTTTTCGTTGCGCACGGAGCTCGGCTGCCTCTGCGTCATCTTCATCAAAGACGGCACCCAGGTCCTGCTCCGTCACAATCCGGTGGCCGTGCCACTCGGTGGGGTCGCTCTCGGCGTCCCTGCGCTGCCCTCGAGGGGGCTCGTTAGTCATCGATTACCAGCACGCGCGCGTGCAGGATGGTCCGCTGGTGCAAAGCTGTTCTGACTGCCCGGTGCAGTCCGTCTTCCAAGTACATGGTGCCCCTCCATTGCACTACGTGCGGGAAAAGGTCTCCAAAGAAGGTCGAATCCTCGGCCAGCAGAGCGCCGAGATCCAGGGTGGCCTTAGTGGTCACCAGCTCGTCCAGCCGGACCTGCCGGGGAGGTACCGCTGCCCAGTCCTTGGGAGTTACGTATCCATGGTCGGGGTAGGGGCGCACATCGCCAACAGCTTTGAAGATCACTAATCCAGACTAGAGAAGTTCGGCACCCAAGGAAACAGGACGCCCCGGCAGCAGCCGCTGGATTACGCGGATCCGGGAGTGTGTGCAGCGTTTGGGCAGGTGACGGGATACTTAAGGCATGACTTCTGCACGTTTTGGCCTGCTGCTCGACGTCGACGGACCGGTAGCGTCCCCGCTCACCCGCACGGTCTCCCCCGCGGTGATCGGGCATCTGGTGGCCCTCGCCTCCGCGGGCTGGCCGGTGGTCTTCAACACCGGACGGTCCGACGAGTTCATCCGCACACAGGTCATGGAGCCGATGATTGCCGCGGGCCTGCCGGCGAACGTGACGCTGCACGCGATCTGTGAAAAGGGCGGCGTCTGGTTCTCCTTCAACGGCTCCGGCGCGGGCCCGGTGAGCGTGGATGAGGAGCTGGCCCTCCCGGCGCCGTACGCCTCCGCAGTACGCGACCTGGTGGCGGAGAAGTACACCGGGCACATGTTCTTCGACGAGACCAAGCGTTCCATGGTCTCCGTGGAGCAGAACGTGGACGTCGCCAACGCGGACTACCTGACCGAGCAGAAAGAGTTCGACGCCGATGCCCTCGCACTGATGTCCAGGTTCGACATGGGGGTGTGCCGGCTGGACCACCACGCCCCGGACTCGGATGACTCGATCGATTACCGCATCGACCCCACCATTATCTCCACGGACATCGAGGCCCTCGGCGTGGGCAAGGACCTCGGCGCCCGTCGCGCACTGGCCCTGCTCGAGGAAGCTGGAACTCCCGTGCCACAGATCTGGCGGACGGTCGGAGACTCCCGGACCGATTACGCAATGGCCGATGAGCTGCATGCCCTGGGCTTCGACGTCGCGCACGTGGACGTTCGGCCGGCCGACGGCGTCCCGCAGAAGCCGTACGCAGTGCTCACCGCAGGGGACCGAATCCACGACGACGCCGGCGAAGCGTTCCTGCGCCGCTGGACTGAGATGGCTGCCGGGAAGGCTGCGGACGACTCAGCCGTGGTCTAGGGTTTCTGGCTGGGCTTGGGCGTTTATTACGCTACGCCCCACCAGTAACAGCCTAAAACCGCTGATCAGAGCCGCATGACGCTGTATTGCGTAACATTTGGTTCCCAGTTGACAGGTCCCGGTGCTACGTTTCCGGAATGAGCGATAACCCCACATCGATTCCTGTTCTGGACCTCAGCACGGCCCGCAATGCGGACGGCACCTTCAACCCCGAGTTCATCGACAAGCTGCGTGAAGCGACCCACAAGATCGGGTTCTTCCAGCTGGTTGGTTACGGTGCGGGCGAGGAACGCGTCAAGGATCTCTTCGATGTCACCAAGCGCTTCTTCGACCTGCCGCTCGAAGACCGCCTGGAACTGGATAACCGCAAATCCCCGCATTTCCGCGGCTACACCCGCCTCGGCACCGAGCTGACCCAGGGCCGCCCCGACGCCCGCGAGCAGGTCGACTTCGGCCCGGAGCGCAAGCCCGTGGCCGACTACCCCGCCGACCAGCCCTACTGGCTGGTGCAGGGACCCAACCTCTTCCCGGACACCGTGCTGCCGGAACTGCGTGAGACGTCCATGGAGTGGGCCGAGCTGATGAGCGAGGTGGGTGCCGAACTGCTTTCCGCGATTTCCGTTTCGCTGGAACTGCCGGAGGACCACTTCACCGAACCCTTCGAGGGCACCCCGGCGTGGATGGCCAAGCTCATCCACTACGTGGGCGGCGTCGTGAAGGAAGCCGGCACCCAGGGTGTCGGTTCCCACGCCGACTATGGTTTTGTCACCCTGCTGCTGCAGGACGAGGTGGGCGGCCTGGAGGTCAAGCCACACGAGTCCGACGAATGGCTGCCCGTTGAACCGATCCCGGGCGCGCTGGTCGTGAACCTCGGCGAGATGCTCGAAGTCGCCACCCAGGGCTACCTCTCCGCGACCATCCACCGCGTGCAGGCGCCGCCGCCCGGTGTCGACCGCTACGCCATTCCGTTCTTCTGGTCCCCGCGCCTGGACTCAGTCATCGACCCGGTGCAGCTGCCGCCCGCTCTGGCTGCCCAGTCCCGCGGCATCTCCGATGACCCGCAGAACCCGATGCTGGCGTCCTACGGTGCCAACGTCCTGAAGGGCTGGCTCCGCGCCCACCCGCAGGTCGCTGCGATCCACCACCCGGAACTGGTTCCGGCCAAGAAGTAGCAACACGTACGACGGCGGCCCGGCCGCAGGTGCTTCCGGCATCTGCCGCCGGGCCGCTGTCGTGCCTGCCGTCAGCTCACCCTGCGGCGATGAAGGGCCGCAGGACATCAATCCAGAGTTGACACGCATCGAGGTGCGCATCGTGCGAGGCCCCTGCAAGATCCGCGCGGGAAACATCGTTTCCGGAGGCGACAAAGAGACGTTTCTCTACCTCACTGAACATCCCGTGCTCGGCGAACACCGCCAGCACCGGAACGGTGATGCTCTGCCATTCCTCCCACCGCGGCGCCAGGAGGCCGGAGAGGGTCCGGCCCAACACCTCCGCCTCGAAGCGCGGGTAGAGTCCATCTCCGCGATCCTCAAGGTCGGCTATCCACGCATGCGGCAGCGGACCCTCTCCGAGGAACAAGCGGGCGGAGTCCTTAGAAGCAAACGGGACGTCCCAGGACCGGAAGAAATTGGCCACCGATTCCGCTTTGCCGGCAGACATACCCCCGGCGCCGCACTCCAGCAGCACCAGACGACGCACCAGTTCCGGCCGGGCCGCGGCCACAAGCATTGCGGTGTGTGCCCCCATGGACTGGCCCACCAGATCGACCGGGTGTTGTCCCTCCTCGGCGGCAATCACCTGCAGGACATCATCCACGAACGCCTCCCGCGAGGTGTCGGCCGGAGTGCGGGTACTCATCCCATGTCCGCGCTGGTCAATCAGGATGATTTTGCGGCCGGCAAGTGCTTTTGCGGTACCGAGGAATTCACGGCTGCTCCCCGCCAGCCCATGGAGAAGAACCACAGCCGGAGCCTCCCCGGCGCACACCATGTAGGAGATTGTGCTGCCGTCACGGCCGGCAACTTGGCGGGATCTCTTTGGCATCCGACCATCCTAGAAGTACTCCCGGTAGAGTGCCGGCATGCCCCGCTTTATCCCGCCCACCGCAGACCTTCACGGCTCCTGGCTGGAAGCACATACGGAGTGGGGTCCCGGCCTGCATGAGGACGGCTTCGGCATCGAGGCCGGTGATGAGGTGAACTCATCCTCGGGGTTTGCCGCGTGGATGGAACGTCTCAAGACGGATAACCAATGCACCTACCGGTGGATCGCCGATGGCCGGCAGGTACTAGGAGCCATCGCACTGCGTCACTCAGGGCACCCGCTGATTTCAAGGGCGGGGCACCTCGGATACGGAATCCGGCCATCGGCCCGGGGACGGGGTCTGGCCACCTGGGCCGTGGGCCGGATGCTGAGAGAAGCGCAGGGTCTTGGCATGGATCATCTCCTGGCAGTTTGCCTGTCCGGTAACAGGGCATCACAGCGAACCCTTGAAGCGAACGGGGCAGTCCTGGACGGGGTGTCAGGAGACGGATCGGCCCTGTTCTACCGGATCGGGACGTCGGGCATAGCGGCGCAGCATGGAGGACCGCCGTCGTTTACCCCACCGTTCCTCTACCCACCGGAACCCGATAGGGTGAACGGACCGGCAGCGACGCCGGCCCTGAACAGGAGAACACGCATGGCGACAGTCCCGGGCCCGCTAGACCACACCTTCACAGCTCCGATCGGGGTGAAGGTTAAAGGAGATGTCTGGTCCTGCGTGGAAATGCCGGGATCGGCTGAGTTCTTCGGTACCGGAAAGACCGTCAAGGTGGCAGCCACCGTGGATGAGGAACCTATTCGCGGCGGACTTATGCCCACCGGCCAGGGTGGACACATGCTTTCAATCAGCGCCAAGCTGCGCAAAAAGCTGGGCAAGGACATCGGAGACACAGTCACCGTCCGCCTCACCGAGCGGCTCAGCTGACCGCCACGCCGTCCGCCGGGGCTAGGAAAGCCAGCGGCCGCGGCGCATCACCCGGACAGGCGCCAGAGCCTCGTCCAGCACGAGCAGATCAGCGGAAGCCCCGGCAAGCAAGGACCCCAGCTCCTGCCCACGGCCCAGCACTCCGGCCGGCACAGCCGCGGCGGAGGTGACGGCGTCCGCCAGCTTCACCCCGGCACCCACGGCGTTACGGACCAGATCCGCCATGGCCGCAGTGCCGCCGGCAATCGACCCTGTGGTCGACAGCCGGGCTACGCCGTCCTGGACCAGCACGTCGGCAGGACCCAGCCGGTACTGGCCGTCAGCCAGGCCGGAAGCCGCCATGGAGTCGGTAACCAGGGTAATGTTTCCCGCTCCCAGCAGGTCGAACATGGCCGCCACAAGGTAGGGATCAAGGTGCGTGTTGTCCGCAATGAGCTCCACCGCGGCGTTGCCGGCCTTCGCAGCGCGCAGGCAGGCCGAAACAGCCCCGGGTGCCCGGTGGTGGATCGGGTCCATGCCGTTGAACAGGTGTGTGACGGTGGGCCGTACGGTTTCCCCGCCTGATGCCGCGAGATGATTCGCAGCCAGTTTCAGGGATTCGTGGGCCTGCTCGGCCGTGCAGGCGGTATGCCCCAGGGACGGGATCACGCCGCTGGCGGTGAGGAGCTCCACCAGGGCGTCCGCCCCGGGAAGCTCAGGAGCGTAGGTCATGGTGCGCAGCTGGCCCCGGCTTGACCGGATCAGGGCCTCCGCCAGCTCCAGGTCCGGCGCCAGCAGCCAGCGCGGATCCTGGGCTCCGCAGCGGACTTCAGACAGGAACGGACCTTCCAAATGGATGCCCGCTATCAGGCCTTCCTCGGCCAGCCCGGCGAGCAGCGCCACCTGCCGCAGCAATGATTCCGGTTCGTCGGTGACAAGGCTGGCCATGACGGTGGTGGTCCCGGCACGGTGCAGTCCCGCAACGGCCTCGCGGATCGAGGAGGCATCCGCCCGGGAGAAATCAACGCCGTAGGCTCCGTGACAGTGCAGGTCCACCAGCCCGGGGATGAGCACCTCGCCGGCGGCGAGATCAACGACGTCGTCATCCGGGCGGACGTCGAGGCCGCGCTGCGGCCCCGCGTAAGTGATGACGCCGCCGTCGACGGCCACCGCAGCGTCCGCCAGCAGCGGACCGGTCACCGCAGGACCACGCAGCACCATGCGCGGACGGTCGGCGGACTGCGCTGGCGGAGGGCTGGTGGCGGGCATAAAACAAGGTCCTTCGGGCTAGAGGAGCGAGGCGGCTGCAGTGTCGGCCAGGACGGTGACCCGGCCGTGCAGCTGCAGGACGGAGGCTGGGCAGTCCGGACTTACCGGGCCTTTCAACGCGGCGCGGAGGGCGGGGGCCTTGTCTTTCCCGCGGGCAATGAGCAGCAGCTGCCCGGCTTCGAGAATAGTTCCCAGGCCCTGGGTCAGGCAGTGCGTGGGGACGCTGTCCAGCGAATCGAAAAACCGCTGGTTGGCACGCCGGGTGTCCTCGGTCAGGACCTCCACCCGGGTCCGTGAGTCCAGTGCCCCGCCCGGTTCGTTGAACGCCAGGTGTCCGTTGCGTCCGATGCCCAGGATCTGTACGTCGATTCCGCCCACAGCCGTGATCAGCCCTTCGTAATCATCGCAGGCCGCCTGCAGGTCAGCCCGGTGCGGATCGGGGAGATGCACTGACCGAGGATCCAGCCCCAGGGGCTCGATAATCTCCCGGCGCAGCACTTCCGCGTAGCTTTCCGGATGACCAGGCGGCAGGCCGACGTACTCATCCAGTGCGAACCAGGTCGTGTGGCGGTAGTCCGCTTGTGTGTCCGCGAGGGCGTCATAGAGGGGCGACGGCGATGAGCCGGTAGCCACTCCGATCACGGGCGCAGGACGGGCAGAGAACGCATCCAGCACGAGCCCGGCAGCGGCGGGTCCGATTTGCGCCCGGTCCAGAATCTGCAGCAGCGGGGCAGCGGGATGGTCCATGGTTCCGGCGCTCACGCGTCACGCAGCTTCGCGAGCTGCCCACGGATACCGTCAAAGTGCCGCCGGAGCCGTTCAGAGGCGAGTTCCTTGTCCCCCGCCTTGACCGCTTCCAGGATTCCCCGGTGCACGGCGGCGTTCTCCACCAGATTGACCAGCGGATCCCCGCCCAGCTCCAGATGAATCTTGCGGTAGACCTGCCAGAAGACTGACATCAGGTTAGAGAGCAGTTCATTGCCCAGAGGCTCGAAGAGCTGGTAGTGGAAGCGCTCATCCACTTCGGTGAAGGGGGCTCCATCGGCGGCCAGGGCTTCCATTTCCCGGACCGTAGCTTCAATCTCCTCCAGGTGCTCAGGAGTCCAGAGGTCCATGGCTTCGCCGATCAGTCCGGCTTCCAGCGCCTGCCGCACGTCCACCAGCTGGAGCGCTTCCTTGCCCTCGTGCCGAAGCGAGAGCCGCCCCCGGAAAGTCAGGCCGTCCGCCAGCGCATCGAAGTTGGCCGGAGCCACGAACATCCCGAAACCGTGCCGGATCTCCACTACACCCAGGGCCTGCAGGACCTTGAGCGCTTCACGCAGCGTGTTCCTGCCGATTCCCAGTGCCGCGGCCAGCTCCGCCTCGGTGGGAAGGGCATCTCCGGCCTTGAGGTCGCGCTCCAGGATGAGTTCCATGATTTCAGCCTGCAGGGCCCGCGAACGGTTCTGGGCACTGAACCGCGCCGGCGGCAGTGAAGCATGGGGCAGGCTCATAAGTCCTCCTGGGACGGCGAATCGATGGGCTATGGGATAAAACTTAGCCGATAGCACCACAGGTTATAGGATGTCCTATCTTTAGGACAGAGTTACAAAAGAGTGTCTTGAGATCGCTTGACGTTCTCATGTGAGGAACCTTACAGTTCTCGGAACAAGCATCGGACATCCTACGTCCGATAAGTGACATGGATGGCGAGGCAACAGATGAATACTTCTCTTGACACCAGCGGCCTGCTGAACGACTCAAGCCGCCGCAACTTCCTCAAGCTGGCAGGCGTCATGGGTGCCGCCGCAGCTTTCGCAGGCTCGATTTCCGCCTGCAGCCCGGGCGGAAGCCCGGCCCCGGCCGGCAGTGCCGCCGCAGCCGAGGGCACGGGCTCCATCGAGGCCGGCATCTCCTACCAGCTCTCGACGGGCTTCGACCCGATGATCTCCACCGGAGCCACTCCGCAGGCAGCAAACCTGCACATCTTCGAAGGCCTGACCGAACTGCATCCGGCAACCCGGGAACCGTTCCTGGCGCTGGCCGCCGCCGAACCCACCCAGATCGATGACACCACCTGGGAGGTCAAGCTCCGCGATGGCGCGAAGTTCCACAACGGCGATCCAGTTACCGCCGAAGACGTCGTCTTCTCCTACGAGCGCGTCCTGGATCCGGCCAACCAGTCCCTTTTCGCCGGGTTCATCCCCTTCATCGATTCTGTCAGCGCGAAGGACGACTCAACCGTCCAGTTCAAGCTGAAGTACCCATTCCCCGGCTTCAGCTCACGCATCTCAGTCATCAAGGTTGTGCCGAAGGCCGTCGTCACCGCAGATCCTGAAGGCTTCGACCTGAAGCCGGTCGGCTCCGGCCCGTACAGCCTGGTCTCCGCCGTCAAGGAAGACCGCATCGTCTTCAAGAAGTTCGACGACTACAACGGCAAGTACCCGGCCCGCGTCGCGGACATGACCTGGCTGCTGCTGGCAGACCCGGCCGCCCGCGTGGCCTCCGTCCCTTCCCGCACCCAGGCCATCGAGGATGTTCCCTACCTGGACGTGGACCAGCTGGCCACCAAGGTTGAGGTGGAAAGCGTCCAGTCCTTCGGCCTGCTGTTCCTGATGTTCAACTGCGCCAAGTTCACCGACAAGCGCGTCCGGCAGGCCCTGCACTACGCAATCGACACCGAAGCCGTGATCACCAAGGCACTGCTCGGCAACGCCACTGCCGCCACGTCCTACTTCCAGAAGGGCCATCCGTCCTACAGTGAAGCAGCAGGGGTCTACGGGTACGACGCCGCCAAGGCCAAGTCGCTGCTGCAGGAAGCCGGTGTCCAGGACCTGACCATCACCCTGACCTCCACCGACACCGGCTGGGTCACCCGTGTAGTGCCGCTGATCAAGGAATACTGGGACGCCATCGGAGTCAGCACCACCCTTGAAATCCTGCAGTCCGCTGCCGTATATGCCCCGGAAAAGGTGGGCGGCAAGAACTTCGACGTGCTCTGCGCCCCCGGCGACCCATCGGTCTTCGGCAACGACGGTGACATCCTGCTCAGCTGGTTCTACCGCGGCGCCACCTGGATGGAGAACCGTGCCGGCTGGAACACCACTCCGGAATACGCCGACGTACAGGCGAAGCTGGACGAGGCCGTGAAGCTGGATCCGGAAGAAGCCAAGGCCATCCATTCCTCCGTGGTGGACATTGTCTCCGAAGAGGTCCCGCTGTACCCGCTCTTCCACCGCAAGCTGCCCACCGCCTGGGACAGCAATGCCCTGGACGGGTTCGCGCCGCTGCCCACTACCGGCGTCTCCTTCGTCGGCGTCGGCCGCAAGTAAGCCACCCAGCGCTAAGCACCACCCGCGGGGGGGGGGGGGGGGGGCGGCGGCCCCCCCCGGGGGCCCGGGCCGGGGGAGGAGGCCGTTTAACCTTTGGCGCGGATTTTGGAGAGAATCTAAATATGACTCTCAGCGCCTCTCATC